>NZ_SZWJ01000020.1:0-62551 GCF_012184455.1 Caulobacter sp. SSI4214
TGGGCCTCGTCATCCACGCCGAGCTGCCGATCAACAAGGCGACCCTGCTGCACCGCTCGGGCCGCACGGGCCGGGCCGGCAAGAAGGGCGTCTCGGCCCTGGTCGTGCCCTACACCCGTCGCCGCAAGGCCGAGCAGCTCTTGTACGCGGCCGGCGTCGACGCCGAATGGGGCGGCGCGCCCAGCGCCGACGCCATCCGCGAGAAGGACCAGGAGCGCCTGCTCGAGGATCCGATCTTCGCCGAAACCTCGACCGAGGAAGACATCGCCCTGGCCGAGGCCATGCTGGCCAAGCGCACGCCGGTCGAGATCGCCGCGGCGCTGATCCGCACCCGCCGCGCCAAGCTGCCCTCGCCCGAGGACATCTATGACGATCCGCGCCACGGCGCCGATCCAGGGCCCCGCGCCCGAACCGGCGAACCGGGCGAGCGTGCGCCGCGCGAGCCGCGCGTCGACATGGAAGGCTCCGAATGGTTCCGGATCAGCGTCGGCCGTCGCGGCAACGCCGATCCTAAGTGGCTGATCCCGATGATCTGCCGCCTGGGTCACATCACCAAGAAGGACATCGGCGCGATCCGGATCTTCGACTACGACACCAAGTTCGAGATCTCGGCCGAGGCGGCGACCAAGTTCGGCGCGGCGGTCCAGGCGACGGTGCGCGAGGACGTCTCCATCACCCCGACGACCGCGCCGGCCCCGCGCGGCGAGCGCCCGCCCAGGACCTACGAGCCGCGCGATCCGCACGCCCCGCCGCGCGAGTTCAAGCCGCGTCCCCCGCGCGGCGAAGGCGAGGATCGCCCGTTCAAGAAGCGCTTCGAGGACGCCGATCGTCCTCAACGGGAGTTCAAGCCGCGCGCGCCCCGCGACGAGGCTCCGCGCCCCTACGCGCCGCGGGACGGCGACGATCGCCCCAAGCGCGCGTTCAAGCCGCGGCATGAGGCGTCCAGCGACGCTCCGCCGCCGCGCGAGTTCAAGCCGCGCGCGCCTCGCGAGGACGGCGAGCGTCCGAAGAAGCCGTTCAAGAAGGGCTTTGGCGACAACGCGGCGGGCCCCAAGCCCTACGCCAAGCCCTATGCCAAGCCCTATGCCGGCAAGCGCGATGGCGACGGTCCGGCCAAGCCGTTCAAGGGCCCCAAGCCCTTCAAGAAGAGCTTCGACGCCAAGCCTGGCGGCAAGCCGTTCAAGAAGAAGTAGATGACAACGAGCCCCTCCTTCGCCGGAGGGGCTTTTTTCTTACACGCTCTGCCCCGCCGACCAGCCCGAGGCCCAGGCCCACTGAAAGTTATAGCCGCCCAGCCAGCCGGTGACGTCGACCACCTCGCCGATGAAATACAGCCCCGGAACGGCCTTGGCCTCCAGGGTGCGGGAGTCCAAAGCGTCGGTATCGACGCCGCCCAGCGTCACCTCGGCCGTGCGATAGCCTTCGGAGCCCGCCGGCTTGACCGCCCAGGCGTTCACCGCCCCGGCCAGCCTGCCAAGCACCTTGTCCGAACAGTCGGCGATATTGCCCTTGTCTGGGGCTTCCTCCTCGGCGATCAGCTGCGCCACGCGCCTGGGCAGCAGGGTCGACAGCACCGTCGCCACCGCCTGGCGCGGGGTCGCGGTCCGGGCCGCCTTCAGCGCCGCCAGCGCGTCGACGCCCGGCGCCATGTCGACCCGGATCTCGTCGCCCTCGCGCCAATAGGACGAAATCTGCAGGATCGAGGGGCCGGACAGCCCGCGATGGGTGAACAACATGCCTTCGCGGAACTTGGTCTTGCCGTGCGAAACCACGGCGTCCAGCCCGATCCCCGACAACGGCGACAACCGCGCCAGCGTGGCGGGCTCGAAGGTCAGGGGCACGAGCGCGGGACGAGTGTCCACGACGCCGAGGCCAAACTGCCGGGCGATGTCGTAGCCCAGGCCCGTCGCGCCCATCTTCGGAATCGATTTGCCGCCGCTGGCCACGACTAGCGAAGCGCAGGCGACCTTTCCGGACGACAGCACAACCTCGAAGCCGCCCTCGGCCTTGGTCACGCCCTCGAAGCGGGTCTCCAGGCGGAGCTGGACGCCAGCGGCCCTCATCTCCGCCAGCAGCAGGTCGACGATCTGTCGGGCCGAACCGTCGCAGAAGAGCTGGCCCAGGGTCTTTTCGTGATAGGCGACGCCGTGGCGCTCAACGAGCGCGATGAAGTCGCGCGGCCGATAGCGCCGCAGAGCCGAGACGCAGAACTTCGGATTGGCCGACAGGAAGTTCAGGTGCGTCGCGCCGAGATTGGTGAAATTGCACCGACCGCCGCCGCTGATGCGGATCTTCTCGCCCGGCGCCTTGGCGTGGTCGACGACCAGCACCGAGCGCCCGCGCTTGCCGGCCTCGATCGCGCACATCATGCCGGCCGCGCCCGCGCCGATCACCAGGACGTCGTGATGTTCCAAGGTCTTCCCATCATCAGCTCCCGCTTCTTCGACCGGAGCCGGCCATCGAAGTCAATCGCCGGCCGGCCTCGCCTTGCGCTTGACCTTCCTGGCGAAGTCGCTACGACGCACGCCCTCCTCTTCCCAACCGATCGAGCCTTCCATGACGGCCGCTCCCGCGCCGACCATCGGCGTCGACTTTGGCACCACCAACACCGTCATTTCGCTGACCCACGGCGATGATGGGGCGCGGCTCGTTCGCTTCACGCTGGACCATCGCGAGCTCTTCGCGTTCCGCTCGGCGCTCAGCTTCCACAGCCTTCAAGGCCAGGGCGGCGCGCCGGACGAGCGGGTCATCGAGGCCGGCCCCTGGGCGATCGAGGCCTATCTGGAGGATCCGCTGGAGACGCGGTTCATCCAGTCGTTCAAGACCTTCGCCGCCTCGCAGGCCTTCACAGAGACGCGCATTCTCAACAAGCGCTATCAGTTCGAGGACCTGCTGGCCGCGTTCCTGCTGCGCCTGAAGGACCACGCCGCCGGTCAGTTGGACGACCTGCCGCCGCGCGTCATCGTCGGCCGCCCCGTCACCTTCGCCGGCGGCGCGCCGAACGAGGCCCTGGCCCTGACCCGCTACGAGGAGGCCTTCCGGCGGCTGGGCTTTTCCGACATCCGCTACGCCTACGAGCCCGTCGGGGCCGCCTTCTTCTTCGCCCGGCAGCTCAAGCGCGACGCCACGGTGCTGGTCGCCGATTTCGGCGGCGGCACGTCGGACTTCTCGCTGGTGCGGTTCGAGCGCGACACCGACGGGACCCTGCGCTCGACGCCGCTGTCACGCTCGGGCGTGGGCCTGGCCGGCGACGCCTTCGACTATCGGATCATCGATCAGCTGGTTTCGCCCGAGCTCGGCAAGGGCTCCGACTATCGGTCGTTCTCCAACAACCTGCCGATCCCGCAGCGCTATTACGCCGCCTTCGCCCGCTGGGACCAGTTGGCTCTGCTGCGCGCGTCCAAGGATATGCGCGATATTCGCGCCCTGGAGCGCACCGCCCTGGAGCCCGACAAGATCGCCGCCCTGATCGAGGTGCTGGACGGCAATCACGGCTACGCCCTCTACCGCTCGGTGTCGTCTCTGAAGGAAGCGCTGTCCAGCCAGGCCGAGGCGAGGTTCCACTTCGAAGCCGGCTCGGTCCATATCGAAAAGACCGTGGCCCGGACCGAGTTCGAAAGCTGGATCGCTCCGGAGCTCTCCGCGATCGAGAACGCCGTCGGCGAAGCGCTGGTCCAGGCGGGACTTACGGAGACGGGCGTCGATCGCGTCTTCCTGACCGGCGGCAGTTCGTTCGTTCCGGCCGTGCGCGAGATCTTCCTGCGTCGCTTTGGAGCCGAGAAGATCGAAAGCGGCGGCGAATTCGAGTCCATCGCCTCGGGCCTGGCCCTGATCGGCCGCGAGAAGGACCTGGATCTGTGGACGATGCGCGCGCCGAGGTGAGTGTAATCGGGGTCTCGCCAACAGGAGCAAGTCCGCGCGAGCACGCCTTAAGCTCCTGATTTAAAGCCTTTTTAACCGGTTCGCATAACGCGATCTATACTTGGCGATCGTAATCCATGTGTCGCATGGCTCCGCTCGGGAGCTTCGCCTAACATTCAAACGATCGATTCGCGTCGTCGCTCCGTGAGGCCCAAGTGCCGATCTCGTACCTCTCCGCCGCCCAGATCTCGGCTCTGTCGGCGAGCACGATCCAGAGTCTCTCGACGACCAAACTTGAAGGACTGGCCAGCACCCAGGTCAGCGCCCTCTCCAACACCGCGGTCGCCGCGCTGTCGGCCAGTCAGCTCAGCGCCCTGTCCTCAACGCAGGTCAAGGGCCTGACCGCCACGCAGATCCCGGCTTTCGCCCAGAATCTGATCTTTGACGCCGGTCAGCTTTCGGCCTTCAGCGGGGCCCAGTTGAACGCCATGACCTCGACCCAGCTGGCCCAGCTGGACACGTCGCGGATGAGCGCGCTCAGCGCCACGCAGGTTGGCGCGCTGGACGCCACGCATTTCACCGCGTTGAACGCCACGCAGGTCGGCACGCTCGACGCCACCCATGTGCGAAGCCTGACGGCGACGCAGTTGAGCGCGCTCACCACCACTGATCTCGGCGAACTCAGCGACAGCCAAGTGGCCGCTTTGTCCGCCGCTCAGGTCGCGGCGATCCCCGCCGCGCTGATCCCGCAGATGAGCGCGACGCAGTCCGCGGCCCTGACCACCACCCAGTATCAAGGGATGACCGCCAGCCAGATCGGCGCGCTCAATACCACGCAGCTGTCGTCGCTGAGCACGGCGATCGGGCTGCTGTCGCCTCAACAACTGGGGGGGCTGGTCGACACCCAAACCGCCCAGCTGTCCAGCACCCAGGTCGGGCTGCTGACCGCGACCCAGGTGGCCGGTCTTAGCGCCACCGGCTTCTCGGGACTAAACTCGACCCAGGTCGGGAACCTCTCCCTGACCCAGGTCTCGGGCCTTTCGACCACCGTGCTGCGCTCGCTCAGCACGACCGACTTCGCCGAACTGACCGCGACCCAGGTGGCGAGCTTCTCGGCGTCGCAGCTTGGCGCGTTGTCCGCCAGCAATATCAGCAGCCTCGGCGCGACCCAGATCCAAGCCTTGAGCGCGACCCAGCTCGGCGGACTGACGACGACCCAGATGGGCGGCCTGACCACAACCGACTTCGCGGAATTCACCCGCACGCAGGTCCAGAGCCTGAGCGCCAGCCAGATCGGCGGCCTGTCGACCACCAACATCTCCGGCTTGGACACCACGACCTTCCAGAGCCTGAGCTCGACCCAAGTCTCTGGGCTGACCGCGACCCAGCTGGGCGCGCTCACGACCACCGACATCGGCGAGATCGCCACGACGCAAGTCGCCGCCCTCTCCGCCAACCAACTGAGCGCGATCTCCGTGACCGACCTGGCGGCGTTGTCGTCGACGCAGATGGCGTCGCTCTCGACCTACGCCCTGAAGGGACTGTCGGCTTACCAGGTGCGGAGCCTGTCCTCGACCGCCTTTGGTCAGCTTAGCGGAACCCAGGTCCAGGCGCTGAGCGGCACGCAGCTCGGTTCGGTCTCGACGACGGTGATCGCCGGCCTCAGCACCACCCAGATCGGCTATCTGCTGCCGGCCCAGATCCCTGGCCTGACCATCAGCCAGCTCGGCGCCTTGTCCAAGACCAATCTGAACGCCATGACTCCGCTGCAGGTGGCCGCGCTGACGCCGACGCAGGTCCAGGCCCTCGGCTAAGAGGGCCTAACTCTTGCCGGACAGGGTCTTGGCCAGATAGGCCGCGAGCGCCTCTACCCGGGCCGGTCGAGGCCCGCCGGGCGGCATGACGAGATGCAGAGCGATCGGCGCGGCGGTCCAGTCGGCCAGCACCGCCTCCAACTTGCCCTCGGCGATCGCGGGACCGACGATAAAGTCGGGCAACACCGCAACCCCGATCCCGGCGACCAGCGACGGAACCAGAACGTCGCCGTTGTTCGCGCGGATGGCCGCCCGAGGCCGGATCGAGACCTCCTCGCCCGCTTGGGTGAAGCGCCAGGTCTCTGGCGCGCTCTGATGGCCGTAGGTCACGCCGCGATGCTCGGCCAAGTGCGCGGGATGGCGCGGACGGCCCTGAAGCTCCCAATAGTCCGGCGAGGCGACGACGTATCGGGTCACGCTCCGCAGCCGGCGCGCCACGAGCGAGCTGTCGGGCAAGGACGCCACGCGCAGGGCCATGTCGAAGCCCGCGCCGACCAGATCAACGGTGGCGTCCGAAAGATGCAGGTCGATCGAGACCTCGGGATAGGCCGCCAGGAACCCCGGCAAAACCGGGCCCAGCGTGGTGATCCCCAATGACATCGGCGCGGCCAGGCGCACCACGCCGCGCGGGGCCGAGGACTGGCTGGACGCCTCCTCCTCCGCGGCCTGTGCCTCGGCCAGCACCCGGGTGGCCCGCTCGACCAGGGACTGACCGGCGTCGGTCAGAGCCAGACGTCGCGAGGTGCGGTTGAAGAGCCGCGCGCCAAGCCGCTCTTCCAGGCGGGTGACGGCCTTGGAAACCGTGGCCTTGGACATCGACAGTTCGTCCGCGGCCGCCGCGAACGAGCGCAGCTCCACCACCTTGGCGAATACGGCGAGGCCTTCGAGATCGGGGAGCTTGGACATGGCGCATAGCTATATTTGGAAACAATGAGTTTCAACAGTTTCTATTTATGATGCGGGTGAGCGGCTTATCTTTCCCTCAACAGGACGCGCCGACGCGGCGCTCCGCCGGGCCCGAGGCCCAGAAGAAAGGAAAGGTTAGAGCCATGATCGAGCGCAGACCGTTCGACAAGCTTGGCGGCGCCGACCACGGTTGGCTCAAGGCCAAACACCACTTCTCGTTCGCCAGCTACTACGATCCCCGCAACATGAACTGGGGCGCGCTGCGGGTCTGGAACGACGACGAGATCGCCCCCAACACGGGCTTCCCGCCACATCCGCACAGCGACATGGAGATCATCACCTATGTTCGCGACGGCGCCATCACCCACCAGGACAGCCTGGGCAACAAGGGGCGCACCGTGGCCGGCGACGTCCAGGTCATGAGCGCGGGCACGGGCATCCGCCACTCGGAATACAATCTCGAGTCGGAAACCACCCGGATCTTTCAGATCTGGATCGAGCCCAAGGCCTTCGGCGGCGCGCCGTCGTGGGGCGCCAAGCCCTTCCCGAAGGGCGACCGCTCCGGCAAGTTCGTGACCCTGGCCTCGGGCTTCGAGAATGATAACGACGCCCTGCCGATCCGCACCGACGCGCGGGTTCTGGGCGCGACGCTGAAGGCCGGCGAGTCCGCGACCTACGCCCTGGGCAAGGACCGTAGCGGCTATCTGGTGCCGGCCGTCGGCGTGGTCGAGGTCAACGGCGTCAAGCTGAACAGCCGCGACGGCGCCGCCATCAAGGACGAGGACGCCATCACCGTCACGGCCCTGGAAGACGCCGAGCTGGTGCTGGTCGACGCCGCCTAACCCTTCAAGAAACCGGACGCGGGAACCGCTATCCCGCGTCCGCCCTCTTCACGTCTACGAGATCAAAAAAGGAGGCCCTCATGGCCAAGGTTCTGGTGCTCTACTATTCGTCCTACGGTCACATCGAGACCATGGCCAAGGCGGTCGCCGAGGGCGCTCGCGAAGCCGGCGCTCAGGTCGACATAAAGCGGGTTCCCGAAACAGCGCCACTGGAAGTCGCCCAGAAGGCCCACTTCAAGCTCGACCAGGACGCTCCCGTCGCCACGGTCGAGGATCTGGCCAACTATGACGCCGTCATCGTCGGAACCGGCACGCGCTTCGGCCGCATGAGCTCGCAAATGGCGGCCTTCTTCGATCAGGCCGGCGGCCTCTGGGCGCGTGGCGCTCTGCACGGCAAGGTGGGCGGGGCCTTCACCTCGACCGCCACCCAGCACGGCGGCCAGGAAACGACCCTGTTCTCGATCATCACCAACCTGCTGCACTTTGGCATGGTGATCGTCGGCATGGACTATGGTCACGCCGGCCAGATGACCCTGGACGAAGTCACCGGCGGCAGCCCTTACGGCGCCACGACGATCGCCGGCGGCGACGGCTCGCGTCAGCCTAGCGAGAACGAGCTGGTCGGCGCCCGCTATCAGGGCCGCAAGATCGCCGAGACCGCCCTTAAGCTGCACGGCTAAGACCTTAGCCAGCGGCCGTTCGACACCCCTCCCCCCTTAGGTCGGACGGCCAGTAACCGCCCCGAAGCCGCGAATGGTTTCGGGGCGGTTTTTATCTGGTCTGGATGGTCAGATCCAAGCCGCGCGGGTTTAGTGCTTTGGATCGAAGTCCGGCTTCTGCGCCGCGACATAGGCGTCCCACTCGGCCTGGCTGTGGATGTCCAGCCCTTTGTCCCAAGCCGCGCCCATATAGTAGACGAACGGCTGGCCGGGCATGACCTTGACCAGGACCAGGTAGTTGTCGAAGTCCGAGCGCACGTCGACGACGGACTTTGGATCGACCATCAGGGCGACGCCCATCGAGCCCTTCTCGGGCTCCGCGCCCTCCCAATAGGTCACCCGGCCCGGCGCCAGATCCTTGCGGAACACGCCAGGGCCGCCCGGATGCTTGTGCTTGGAGATCCCGATGCCGACGATCAGCGGCCCGGGCTTGTCGGAACGGATGGTCGACACCATGCGCGTGAAGTTCGTACCGAGGGGCAACGCGAAGGCCCGCGTCTCCCAGACCTTGCGGTTCACATCCACTGGCCAGGGCGCGTAGTCGACGCTGAACTTGGCGACGTCGGGACCGTTCTTGATCAGCTTCCAGGACGTCCAGTTGCGCGAGGTCCACAGTTTGTTGTCGTACCAGATCCCCAGGCCGCCGGCGCCGCGCGCCGTGCCCACGTCGTAGAAGTCCAGGCCCTCGCCGTGATAGCGGTGCTGATCGCCCGTCTTCAGCTGGCGCTCCATGAACGGCCAGCGCACCTGCTTACCCCAGGCGTCGATGCCCGAGCTCGATGGCGGCTCATTCGCTTCCAGCGCCTTGCCGTAGATGCGGTGCGCGGTGCGGTCGTTTTCCCAGAGGATGTCGTTGAAGCGGTACGGCGCGAGGCTGACCGTGGCCCGGGGCTTCTGTCCCTCGGCGTCGGGTTTCTCGAGCGTCGCGGACACTCCGGCGTGCTCCTGCGCGATCGCGGCGGAAACCCCGAGCGACAGGACGGCGGCGAGAACGAGGGTCTTGGTCATCGGACGCGCTCTCAGTGGAATTGCGGGAACTGGGCCAGGGCGGCGCGCGCGCACCGATCGGCGGTCTCATGGCTCGTGTCGGCGACGGCCAGGCCTCCGACCACGAAGGTTCCGACGCGCAACGGCAACGAACCGGCGTGCGGATTGAGGCGCTCGGGATCGGCGGCGAGTCTGGCGGCGAAGTCGGGATCGGTCTTCTGACGCGGTTCGAGGACGCTGCCAGGCTCACCGAAGACCACGGCGGCGTTGGCCTTTCGGGGCGCGGCGATCGGGGGCTTGGGGCTCATGTCATCCCGCAGCACGACCAGGGGAACACCCTGGGCGTCGACCACGGCGGCGGAGACATGCTCGCCCTTAGCCACGCAGGCGTCGATGGCGGCCCGCGCCAGCTCGATCGCGGTGGGAAGCGTGAGCACGCGCGGCTGCGGCGGCGCCGTCAGGCCGGCCGCCAAGGCCAGGATCGCCAACATGCTGCTTCCTCCCAGAAGTCTTCACCTCTGGATATACCGACGCCACAAAATTGGTCTATCCAAAAGTTCGACATCGACGGAATTGGATAGTCCAGAATGGCGTTAAACCTCCCGCAGCGCCAAGGAGCGACCGCGCCAGCGCAGCCACGACGCGACCACGACCCCAAGCCCGAGCCAGCTCAGCCCGCCCAGCTTGGCCATTGGATCGGCGTTGATCAGTACGTAGCCGATGATGGCGGCGCCCAGCACCGGCGCGATCAGGTGACGCCACAGGCTGCCGCCGTTCGCGCCCGCCCGGAAATGCAGGATCACCGAGACGTGGAGGGCCATGAACCCGGCGAGTGCGCCGAAGGTCACCAACGAGGTCAGCTGCTCCAGCCGCTCGCTGAAGAACAGACCCGTGACGATGGTGATCCCGGCGATCAGCAGGACGCCGCGATCCGGGATTTTCCGCGCGCCGCTGACATGGGCCAGGAACCTGGGCATCTGGCCGTCCCGCCCCATGCTGTAGAGGATCCGCGCCGCGGCGGCCTGGGCGACGCCCGCCCCGGCCAGGGCGCCCAGCGCCATGCCCCCGACCGACACCGCCAGCCGGAAGCGCGGTCCGCCGATGGTCTCGGAAACCACCAGGAAAGCCGTCGCCGCCTCGTCACCGTCGGCGAACCGCGGATGCCCGAGAACGAACAGGCTGGCCAGATAAGTCTGGCCGATGAACAGCGCCGCGGCCAAGGTCAGCGACAACAGGGTGGCGACGCCGACGGCGCGCGCGCCGCCCTTGGCTTCCTCGGCGAGGGTCGAGACCGCGTCGAAGCCCAGAAAGCTGAGCACCGCCAGCGACAGCGCCCCGAAGATCAGGCTTGGAGAAATTGCCTCGAGCTGGACCAGCGGCGCCAGGCTGAGATGGGCGCCGCCCACGCCATGGGCCAAGGCCCAACCTCCGAAGCCCAAGAAGGCGACCAGCACGGCGACCTGGGCCAGCAGCAGGAGGCGATTGACCCAAACCGCCGCCTCCAGGCCAGCCAGATTGACCGCGGTGATGGCGACGATAAAGCCCATGATCAGGGGGATCTTCGGCAGCACCGGGAACAGCACGTGCAGGACCGTGGCGGCGATCACGTAGGACAGGGTCGGCAGCAGGATGTAGTCGAGCAGAATAGCCCAACCCGCCAGGAACCCGGCGAAGGGGCCCGCTCCTCGCGCGACATAGGCGTAGACCGAGCCCGACAGCGGAAAGGCGCGCGACATGGTCAGGTAGCTGAGCGCGGTGAAAGTCATCGCCACCAAGCCGACCGCGTAGACCAGCGCGGGCATCCCGTGGCTGGCGTTGTAGACGAAGCCATAGACCGTGAACGGCGCTGTCGGGCCGATGAAGATCAGACCATAGACCACCAGGTCCGTCAGGCTCAGCGAACGCTTCAGCTCCTGCCGATAGCCCAGCGCCTCGAGCTCGCGCTCGGCCGTCTCGAAGTTCGCCATGTCCACCGCCCCCGTGGCTCGGACGCGCCCCCGCCCCGCCAGACTCGCAGGCTAGCCTTGTCGTAGGTCAAGCTTCAAGCGACGCTTCACCGCGGCACGCGGGCGGACGAACGACCGCGACCAGCCAGCCGCCGCCCCAGGGCGTGTTGATCACCGCCTCGTCCAGCACCTCGCCTATCGCCTTCAGCCGATGCCACAGGCGCAGCGGCTTGAGCGCCAGCCACATTGTCAGGCCCACGGCGCCGCCGGCCTTCAGGTTGGGTCGGTAATGGGCGACGATTGTGTCCACCTCGCCCAGATGTTCGATGCATTCGGAAAAGACCACGACGTCAAAGGTCTCTTCAGTCTGGAAGTCGCGGCCGTCGCCCAGCAGCATCTTGACCTCGCCGATGGCGATCTCGGGCGCCAGGCGCGTCTCGGCCCGCGCGATGGCGGGTTTGGAAAAGTCGACCCCAACATAGCGGGCCGGTCGGTGCGGCCGCAGGGCTTCGTAGAACACCCCCTCGCCCGCCCCGATCTCCAGCACGCGCGGATTGGGCCAGCGGTCGGCGATCATCGCCGCCAGCAGCCGGTGATGGTGGCGCTGCTCGGAACGGCTGAGGCGGTCGTAGATCCCGGCCTGGTACTCGGCGTCCCACTTCTCGACGGGCGCGGCCACGATCGGCTTGTGGCGCTTGCGCATGAACAGCTCGCCCAGCGCCGGATTGTCCAGCGACAGCAGCTCCGTGAACCGGCGCCAGCGCAGATAGGCCATGATGTTCCCCCCAAACCCTTGCCTCGGATAGGGAAAGGGCCCCGGACTGTCTAGTCCGAGGCCCTCCCAGTGAGTTCAGGCTTGAAGCGAGCGCTTAGCTCTTGTTGGCGAGCGCCGCCTGGGCGGCCGCCAGGCGCGCGATCGGCACGCGGTAGGGCGAGCACGACACGTAGTCGAGGCCAACCGTCTCGCAGAAGGCGATCGAGGCCGGATCGCCGCCGTGTTCGCCGCAGATGCCCAGCTTGACGTCCGGGCGCGCGGCCCGACCGCGATCAGCGGCGATGCGGATCAGGTCGCCGACGCCGTCCTGGTCGAGGCTGACGAAGGGGTCCTTCTCGAAGATGCCCTTGTCGATATAGGCGTTCAGGAACTTGCCGGCGTCGTCGCGGCTGATGCCGAACGTCGTCTGGGTCAGGTCGTTGGTGCCGAAGCTGAAGAACTCGGCGTTGGCGGCCAGATCGCCGGCGCGCAGGGCCGCGCGCGGCAGTTCGATCATCGTGCCGACGGTGTACTTCAGGTCCACGCCCTGCTCTTCCAGCACCGCCTTGGCGACGCGGTCGGTCAGATCGCGCAGGTACTTCATCTCCTCGCCCTTGGCGACCAGCGGGTGCATGATCTCGGGGACCGGCGCGGCCTTGCCCGACTTGGCGATCTCGCACGCGGCCTCGAGGATGGCCCGGACCTGCATCTCGTAGATCTCGGGATACGAGACGCCCAGGCGGCAGCCGCGGTGGCCCAGCATGGGGTTGGTCTCGTGCAGTTCCTTGGCGCGGCGCAGCAGCTTGGCGGCGTCGAGGCCGGTAGCGGCGGCCACGGCTTCCACGTCTTCCTCGGTGTGCGGCAGGAACTCGTGCAGCGGCGGATCCAACAGTCGGATCGTGACCGGCAGGCCTTCCATGATCGTGAAGAGCTCGACGAAGTCGGCCTTCTGGAACGGGGCGATCTTGGCCAGGGCGGCGCGACGGCCCTTTTCGTCGTCAGCCAGGATCATCTCGCGCACGGCGGCGATCCGGGTGTCGTCGAAGAACATGTGCTCGGTGCGGCAGAGGCCGATACCTTCCGCGCCGAACTGGCGGGCGGTCTTGGCGTCGAGCGGCGTCTCGGCGTTCGCGCGCACCTTCAGGCGGCGGACCTGATCGGCCCAGCCCATCAGGGTGGCGAAGTCGCCGGTCAGCTCGGGCTCAATCATCTTCGGCGCACCGGCCAGGATTTCACCGGTTGAGCCGTCGATGGTGATGATCTCGCCGGCCTTGAACTCGCGCCCCCGGACGCGGAACAGACCTTCCTTCTCGAAGATGGCGACGTCGCCAGCGCCCGAGACGCAGGCCCGGCCCATGCCGCGCGCCACGACGGCGGCGTGGCTGGTCATGCCGCCCCGCGCCGTGATGATGCCGCGCGCCGCGTGCATGCCGTGGATATCCTCGGGGCTGGTCTCCTCGCGGACCAGGATGACGCTCTCGCCGGCGGCGGCCGCCTTTTCGGCGGCGTCGCTGTCGAAGACGATCTTGCCGGTCGCCGCGCCGGGCGAGGCCGGCAGGCCGACGGCGATGACGTCGCGGTGCGCGGTCGGGTCGATGGTCGGGTGCAGCAGCTGGTCCAGCGAGGCCGGCTCGACGCGGCCCACGGCCTCTTCCTTCGAAATCACGCCCTCGGCCGCCATGTCGACCGCGACCTTCAGCGCGGCCTTGGCCGTGCGCTTCCCGTTGCGGGTCTGCAGCATGTAGAGCTTGCCCTGCTCCACCGTGAACTCGATGTCCTGCATGTCGCGATAGTGACGCTCCAACGTCTCCACCACCGACTTGAACTGGGCGAACACCTCGGGCATCGCCTCTTCCATAGAGGGGGCGGTGTCGCCCATTTCCTCGCGGGCGGCCTTGGTCAGGGACTGCGGCGTGCGGATGCCGGCCACCACGTCCTCGCCCTGGGCGTTGATCAGAAACTCGCCGTACAGGCGGTTGTCGCCGTTCGATGGGTTACGGGTGAAGGCGACGCCCGTGGCCGAGGTGTCGCCCATGTTGCCGAACACCATCGACTGGACGTTCACGGCCGTACCCCAGCTTTCCGGGATGTCGTGCATCCGGCGATAGAACTTGGCGCGATCGTTCATCCAGCTGGCGAACACGGCGCCTACAGCGCCCCAGAGCTGCTCCTGGGCGTCTTGCGGGAACGGCTTTCCCAACTGATCGCGGACGGCGGCCTTGTAGTCCTTGATCACCGCGGCCCAGTCGTCGGCGGTCAGGCCGGTGTCGACATGGACGTCCAGGCGATCCTTATGGTCGTCGAGGATTTCCTCGAACATGTGGTGCTCGAGATTGAGCACGACGTTCGAATACATCTGGATGAAACGGCGATAGCTGTCATAGGCGAAACGGCGGTCGCCGGACAGCTTGGCCAAACCTTCGACGGTCTCGTCGTTCAGACCCAGATTCAGGACCGTGTCCATCATGCCCGGCATCGAGGCCCGCGCGCCGGAGCGCACCGACACCAGCAGCGGGTTCGTCACATCGCCGAACGTCTTGCCGGTGATCTCCTCGATCTTGGCCAGACCGGTCTTCACCTGCTCGGCCAGCTCGGCCGGGTACTGCTTGCCGTTGGCGTAATAGTGGACGCAGGCCTCGGTCGTGATCGTGAATCCCGGCGGCACCGGCAAGCCCAAAGCGGACATCTCGGCCAGATTGGCGCCCTTGCCCCCCAGGAGGTTTTTCATGGAGGCGTCGCCGTCGGCGCCGCCTCCCCCAAATGCGTAAACCCACCGGGCCTTGGTCAACGTCTCAACCGGCATATGATCTCACCCTGCGATAAGTGAATAAGGCCGCGTCTCTCTGTTGGAGACGTCTCGCCCTGGAACAAGCGCTGCTCGTCGTGTCCCGCAGTGCAATATCCGGGCGTTTCACTAGCACCTCGCCCAAGAACGCGTCCACTGGCGGTTGGCGTTCCAGGCGATTAGACGAGAATTCGGCAAATAATTCCAATGACAACGTTGTCCCGTTGGCCGTGCTCGCGAGCATCCCGTCAAATGCGCCTCGAATCCTCGACTTCAGAGGGGTACGGACGATCAGGACCCCTTGTCCCCGCGTCGCGGAAGGCCTTTTCTGAAGCCCATGTCGCCCGTCATCGCCCGACTCGAACCGTCTCGAAACGACGCGGACCCGACCCTGGCGGACGCTTTGGCGGACCTCCACACCCGGAGCCGCCAGATCGCCTACCGCGGACTTTATGGCGACGCGTTCCTCGACCACGAGCTGGCCGCGGTCTCGCGAGCCTCCTGGCGGGCGCGGTTCGAGAACCACGACCCGTCTCGCGACCTGATCCTGGCGGCGATCGAGAACGGCGCGCCGGTCGGCCTGGCCTACGCCTCGTTCCGGCTCAATCCGGCGGTCGGCCTCCTGCTGGATAACCTGCACGTCGCGCCCGAGCGCAAGGGCGACGGCCTCGGCTCGGCGCTCCTGGCCGGCGTGGCGCGGTGGCTGATCGAGGATCATGCCAGCGCGCCGCTGCACCTGGAGGTCTATGCGCCCAACGCCTCGGCCCTCGGCTTCTACGAGCGCAAGGGCGGCGTGGCGGTCGCGCGCTATCGGGAAACGGTCCCCGGCGGACGCGAGACGGACGTGGTGCGATACCGGTGGGAGCGGCCAGCGTCGCTCCTCTAGGCCATGGACTCATTAAATCGCAACCAGATGCGGATTGAGGCGAGCTTGACGCTGGCGAGATAGTTGTCGGCGCGCTTGTCGTATCGTGTTGCGACGGCTCGGAAGTGCTTGAGCTTGTTGAAGAAGCGCTCGACGAGGTTTCGGTAGCGGTAGAGGAAGCCGCTGAAGGCGGGGACGTTCTTGCGGTTGGGCATGGGCTTGACGTTGGCCCAGGCGCCTCGACTGGCGAGATCTTGGCGCAGGGCGTCGCTGTCATAGGCGCGGTCGGCCAGCAGGATCTGGCCGGACCGGATGGCCGACAGCATGTCGGCGGCGCTGCGACCGTCGTGGGCCTGGCCTTCGGTGAGCTTGAGGGCGATGGGCAGCCCTTCGGCGTCGACCAGAGCGTGGATCTTGGTGGTCAGCCCACCGCGCGAGCGACCCATGCAACGGGATCGGTCGTCTTTTTTTGGGCGTTGGCGGCGTGCTGATGCACGCGGATCGACGAGCTGTCGATCATCTGGATGTCGCCATCATAAGCCTTTGACACCGCTTCAAGAAGTCGGTCCCAGACCCCGGCCTTGCGCCAGCGGTTGAAGCGGTTCACGCACGTCGTGTGCGGGCCATAGCGCTCGGGGATGTCCGCCCAGGGCGCGCCCGTGCGCAGTCTCCAGAAGATGCCGTTCAGCACCCGCCGATCATCCACCCGAGGAACCCCGCGCGGCTTGTTGGGCAACAAAGGCTCGATCACCGACCACTCGAAATCCGTCAGGTCAAACCGCGCCATTCAAACCTCCTGTCCTAGGAGAATTGAATCAGCCACAAGCCGTCTTGGGAATCCCGCTTATGGGTCTGTGGCCTAGGAGGATATCGCCCCCTTCAATCCATCGAAAAACGCCGACGGCTTTTGGAAAGCCCTATTCGGTCCATTGGAAGACTTCTTCGAGAGACTTTCCGAGCACCCTCGCTATCCGAAAAGCCGCTTCGAGGGACGGGGAATATTTACCCTGTTCGATCGCGGCAATGGTCTGGCGCGTCACGCCGATGCGCTCACCCAATTCCGCCTGTGTCATCTCGCCGGCGAGGAAGCGAAGCGTTCGGAGCTGGTTGGTGATCTTACCCTCAACCATTCCAGCCTCGCCGATAGCTGACGACCACGACGCCGTACCTGACAACCTCGGCGACGACCAACGCGAGCAGGGCCGCATTACTGATCCGCCATCCCTGTTCGCTGAACGGCATAACGACTCCGACCATGATCATGCCGATCAGCAACACGAAATAGGCGATACGGGCGCTGCGCCGATCGATCGCGCGGTCCCGCTCGTCGGCTCGGGCTTGGGCTTCCTTGCCGGCCCGCGCGGCGAGAACGATGCTTCCGACGATCATTACAACCGCCTGCGCGATCGCCACGCCACCAAACAGGAGCAACATGGCGAGCATGGATCGCCGCTCCCCCGCGACTAGGGCGAAATAGACGCCATAGGCGACAACCATCACCGACAAGGCCAACCACGCCTGCTTCTCACGCCACGCCATGGCGATCCTCCACGTCAATTATCTACGACTCAATGTTATTTATACATAACATTGAGTCAATGAAATTTGACGCATGGGGCGGGTTCGCGCCAAAACGAAAGCGGCGGGCGACCGTTTCCGGATCGCCCGCCGCTCGCCCCCGTGGAGCGCCGATGTCGGCTTTCGTTAGTCGCCAACCGGCCGTCCACTGTCTCTAGAACGGGATTTCGTCGTCCAGATCGGCCGAGAAGCTCTCGCGCGGGCCGCTGGGCTGGCTGCGTTGACCGCCGCCGAAGCTGGAGCCGCCACCGCCGCCGGAATAACCGCCGCCATAGCTGTCGTCGCCGCCGCCCGACGACATGCCAGAGCTATCCCCGCGCCCGCCCAGCATGGTCAGTTCGCCGCGGAACTTCTGCAGGACGATCTCGGTGGAGTACTTCTCGACGCCCGAATTGTCGGTCCATTTGCGGGTCTGGATCGCGCCCTCGATATAGACCGTCGAGCCCTTGCGCAGGTACTGCTCGGCGACCTTCACCAGGTTGTCGTTGAAGATCACGACCCGGTGCCATTCGGTCCTTTCCTTGCGCTCGCCGCTGTTGCGGTCGCGCCAGGTTTCCGAGGTGGCGATGCGAAGATTGGCGACGCGGTCGCCCGAACCGAGGCTGCGGATCTCGGGATCGGCCCCGAGATTGCCCACCAGAATGACCTTGTTGACGCTGCCCGCCATCGACTGACCTTGCTCTCGCCCGGCGACCCTCGCGCCGGAATCCGAGCATGACGTTAACGAGACGCTAAGGCGGAAGCAAGTTTTGTTCTTGTAACGTTCTTGTGGGCAAGCAAGACGGCTGTGGACGGACGATGAGGCCGCCCTTCTCGGGCGCCCGCCTACTCGGCGGGAACCCGACGGATGGCGCCCGGAACCGCTAGGCGTCCATCGCCGGTCCGGACCAGCGACATGTAGCGCGGCCCTTCAAAGGTCTGGCCGACGTAGATGCCTTCCTTCTCGATGAAGATGAAGGAGCCCTGATAGGCGCCGACCATGCTCTTGTTGTTCGACTGCCCCAGGCGCACGAAGCGGATGCGCATCCCTTCGAGGGTCGCGGCGCATTCCTCGAGCTGCGGCACGTTGTGGGCCACCGGGTTGAAGCGAAGCGACTTGTCCTTGTTCGCCGCCACCTGGAAGCAGACGCCGGTCTCGAACGGCGCCTTGGTCTCTTTTTGGCAGCCGGCCAGGGCGAGACCCGAGGCGGCGAGGACGATGGCGGCGAGGACGGTCTTTTTCATGGATTACACTTATAAACCTATCCGGCGTTGGGGATAGTGCAGTTGGTCGATTGTTCGAACGCGGCATGGAAGCTGCGGTTGTCGGACGAGATCTCGACGCGGCCGGGCACCAGGCGCAGCGTCTGCTCGCCCCAGCGGCCGTAGGTGGCGCCGCCGGGCTTCTCGCAGCGACCGTTGAAGAGCTGCTGGGCGCAGGCGTTCAAGGTGATGTCGCCCGGCAGCCGTCGCCACTCCGCGCCGGAGTAGCGCCAGCAGCCCCCCAGGGGCGCGTTGGCCGAAGCGCTGGTCGGCGCGACGGGCGCGCCGGCGGGCTGCGTGGGAGTCGCCGGAACGGACGGAGTCGCGGCGGGCGGCGGCGGAAGCGGCGTCAGGAGGGTGCCGGCCTGGTCGGCGGCGGCCAGAGCCCCGGTTTCATCCACGCCGACGTCGAGACCGCCGGTCGCCACGCCGTTCTTCTTGGCGCATTGGGCCAGCGTGATCTCGCCCACGAAATTGCCGCCCACGAAGCAGCGCAACGGCCGGGCCGGGTCCAGCTTGGTGTCGTCGGCGCGCCCGGTCTCGACGATCAGGCCGCCGCGCGAGGCCGGCGGCTCCTCGGTCGGCTTCTTGTCGTGACCCGCCATGAGCGCCACGGCGATGCCCAGGCCGGCCAACAAGGCCAGACCGGCGCCGCCGCCAAGGATGATGCGTCGATCTTTGAGAAAATCCATGTCCACTGGCTACGACGCGTCGATGACGCTTTCAAGCGCGAGCGTCCGCTAAGCCGGCTCGGGTCGCTGGTTCAGCCGCCGCCGGTCAGACGATCCAGGGCGGCTTGGTAGTTGGCGATCTGGTTGGTCAGATAGGCCGGCACCGTGCCGCCGGTCTTGCCCGACGTCGGCGAGTTGCCGCTGCTGTCCAGCCCCAGGGCCGTGTTCGAAACGTCGCGATAGGCCGTGCGGATCTGCGACATGGCCCGGGTGATCACCAGGGTGGCGTTCTTGCGGCCCGCGTCGGTGGTCAGGTCCAGCTCGGGCGTCAATTGCAGGCCATAGGCGGGCCCGCCGCCGTCCGCGGAGACGGTCTTGCCATTGCTATCGGTCTTGGTGGCGCGCACCACGCCGCCGGCCAGCCCCAGCGACTTCAGGACGTCCGTGCCGCCCTTCCCCGCCACGATCTCGATGGTCGAGCTGTTCGAGGCCGGGCTGATCTTCAGCACGTTGCTGGAGCCGCTGGTCGAGATGTCGACCTTGGCGCGATAGCCGGTGGCCTGCTTGATCTTGTCGGCCAGCGTTTCCAGCGTGTCCTTGGCGTCGATGGTGATCGTCGTCAGCGGTCCGCGCTCTCGCGTCCGGATCTGGAAGGTGTCCCCGGCCCGGGCCGTCGTCGCCGAGGTGATCCGGTCCGACTGGCTGTAATCCATCGTCCCCGTCGGCAAGCCCAGGGCGTCGAGGGCCGAGGCGCCGGACTTGTCGACCGCGACGGAGGTCGGGGTAGCGATGCCGTCCTTGCCCGTCAGCCGCTGGCTCCAGTCGACCGCGCCCGTCCCGACATTGATCTGGGCGACGTAGCCGTCCTTGGTGCCGACCGTCGACTGGCCGTCGAGGTTCGCGCCGGCCGAGCCGACCAGCCAGGCCGTGCCGTTGGAGACGTCGAAACCGGTCACCGTGTCATTGCCGGTCCCGCCGTAATAGGTCAGCGCGTCCGCGCTGGTGTCCCCAAGATCCAGCGCCATGCGGCCGACGAAGGCGTCCGTCCCGCCTTGCGGCGCGGTCGTCGCGCCGCCGATCGACATCAGATTGTTGGCCGTATAGCCGCCGACATAGAGCTGGCCATTGTCGATCTTCAGGCCGACAAGGTCGCCGCCCTTGAGGGAGCCCAGGTCGCGCGTCGCGCCGGCCGTCAGGGTCGCCGACTTGGTATAGGTCACCGCCACGTTCTGCATGGCGCCGTACTGGTCAAGCTGATTGACGTTCTCGGTCACCACGTTGGGCGAAACGTCGAAGCTGCGTAGCTTGGCCTCGCCGTTCTCCTTGGAGCCGACGATGACCTGCGAGCCGTTGACGACGATGTCGGAGACGGAGTCGTTCTCGGTGGTGCCGAACTGCTGGGTGAACAGCGACTTGGGCTGGCCGTTGGCGTCGTTGGCGTAGGCGGTGAGATAGGCGTCCCAGCCGCCGCTGGGGTCGGTGCTGGTCGCGCCCGGCAGGCCGGCCTTGGTGCGACCGCCCACATAGAGCACGCCGTCGGAGCCGAACGCCACCGCCGTGGCCGCGTCGTCATCCAGGCTGCCCCGGCGCACAGTCCATTGTTCGTTGCCGCTGGAATCGTAACGCGTGACGAAGCTATCGCTGGTCGTGCCGGCGTCGCTGCTGTTGATGGGGCCGTTGACCGCGCCGTCCAGGCGACCGGTCACCGAGCCCGCCACGGCCACGCTTCCGTCGTCCGCCACGGCCAGGGACAGGCCGCTGGCGTTGTCGGTCGCGCCTAGGGTGCGGGCGTAAAGCAGATGGCCGGCGCTGTCGTATTTCAGGAGCGCGGTGTCGCTGCTCCCCTTGATCACCTGGCCATTGATGTCGGTCTGGCCGTTCACCGGCGTGGCTACGTCGGCCAGCATATAGACCGAGCCGTCAGCGCCGGTCACCGACTTGTGGACCGTCGAAATCGTGCCCTGCAGGGTCTCGGTGAAGACCTTGCCGCCCGGTGCGCCCGCCCCCGCGCCCCCGCCAGCGCCGGCGGCGCTGTACTTGGACAGGGTGTTCTCGATGACCCCGTCTTTGGTCAGCGGGTTCTTGTCTGGATCCGGATCGCCCGATTGGGTCGTGACATAGACCGCCGGAGCCGCCGAGGGCGCGCTGAAGGTCAGCTGTTCGGTGGAGTCGCCATTGATCCGCAGCGAGAAGTCGTCGCCGGTGGACGGCAGGGTCACGGTCTTGCCGTTGACCTGCATGGTCTGACCCTGGGTCGCTTGGCGCTGGACCGAGAACGAGGTCCGGAAACCGGCGTCCTTCAGCCTGTTGTTCATGTAGGCGACGACATTGCCCATCGTGCGCGGCGTGGACCCCATCTCGGATAGGTCCATCGCCACATTCGTCGTCACGCCGAAGCTCTTGACCGCGACGTTGAACGTCACCGCGCCCTTGAAACGTGGGACCTCATCGTCCACCTGGCCGGTGTACAGCGTATCGGTCTGATAGGTGTAGGTGGCCTTGGGCACGCCGACGCTGGCCTTGTCCGACGTCATCACCGACCCGGTGCTCAGCCGCAGCTGATCCAGGGACAGCCCTTGCACATAGGCGCCGACCTCGCCGAGTCCTCTGGTCAGGGCCTTCTGCAGCCCGTCGATCTGCCCCGCCGTCTCGCCCTTGGCGCCAGCCTGGGTGACCAGGGCCGACATGGTGTTCAGCGCCTGATAGGTGGCGAACAGCTTGGCGTAGTCCGGACTGGCGCCCTTGAGGCTGGACGTGTTGGCGGCTTCGTCGACGAACTTGTGACCGCTCAAGGCCTGGCGAACCAGATCGCTGGTCGGGGGTGTCTTCGCCGCCAGCCAAGGCGCCGTCGGCACCACGGCCTTCGGCTTCCCCGTCGCCGTGGGCGTGGAGGATCCAGACGCGCCAGCGCCCGTCAGGCCCGCCTTGGCCTGATAGTAGCTGAGCAAAGCGCTGGTATCGAAGCTGATCACGGCCCTGTCCGGACGAGACGCGGAGTATCCCACGGCTACATTCGCCCGGCGATCACTTAGGACTCGTTAACGGGAGCCTAAGCGGCAATCAGATTAGCGTCGGACAGCCCTCGGCGAGCGGCCTCGCGCAGGTCGGCCCATTCCGACGCCAGGATGCCCAGCAGAACCACGTCGCGAGGGCGCCCGCCCTTGAGAACGTGCCCCCGCAGATAGCCTTCGCGGCGGAAGCCCGCCGCGGCCTGGGCCTTTAGGGCCGCGTCGTTGTCGGCCATCACCTCGGCGAACACCTTGTGCAGGCCGAGTTCGCCGAAAGCCCTGTCCAGACCCAGCACCTGGGCGGCGCGGCCGACGCCCCGGCCCCGCGCCTCGGCCGAACCCAGGAACCAGTTCCAGCTGGCGCGACGGTGATGGCTGCTCAGGCCCGTCAGGGTCAGCAGACCCATGGACGCGCCAGCGCGCGTGATCATCCAGCCGCGCATGTCGGGATCATTCCGCAGCGCCTCGAACCACGCGGCGTGGGCGGCATGGCTGGGAAGGTCGGCGTCGGACATCCAGCGGTCGACCTCGGGTTCGGAACGCCACTGAAAGAGGACGGCCTCGTCCTCGTCCCGCAAGTCGCGCAACTCGATCATGCTCGTCGCCGAATCCCCGTTTACCCGTCGGGCAGTTTAGCCCGGCGAACGTGACAGACCTAGGCGCGTCACGGCGATGTCAGCCGCCCTTGAAGAGCGAGAGGATGATTTGCGGCGCGTTGTTGGCGATCGACAAGGCTTGGGCGCCCAGCTGCTGCTTGACCTGAAGGGCCTGAAGGCGAGCGCTTTCCTTGGCGAGATCGGCGTCGACCAGGTTGCCGACGCCCGTCTCCAGGACGTCGCTCAACTTGCTCACGAAGGTGTTGTGGGCGTCGATCTGCTTGGCCTGCGTGCCGAGATTACCCAGCGCCTGGGTGACCGAACTCATCGTGGCGTCCAGGCGGGTCAGCACGCCCGCCGCGTTGGCCGGGGTCAGGATATCGTCGGTGGTCGTCAGCGTGTTGATCGGGCCGCCGACCGACAGGTTCTGCAGAGACAGGGTGATCGCCTGAGCCGCGTCCGCGTCGGCTAGGAAGGTCATGTTGGCGGTCTGGCTGCCGTCCAGCAGGTTGGAGCCGTCGAACGAGGCCGTCGACACGACCTTGCTCAGATTGGCCAGCAAGCCTTGGAAGTCGGCGTTCAGCGACTGGCGCGACGAGGTCGACAGCGAGGTGTCCTTGGCGGAAATCACCTTCTCGCGCATCTGGCTCAGCAGGTCGGTGACCGACTGGCCGGCGGCGAGGGCCACGTCGGCGATCGAGGTGGCCCGATCAAGGCTCATCTTGACCGAACCTAGAGCGCTCTGGTCGGCGCGTTGGCTCTGAGCGATGGACCAGACGGCCGCGTTGTCCTTCGGCGTGGAGATGGACTGACCCGTATTGATATGGGTCTGCGTCATCTGCATGTCGTCGTTGGTTTTATTGAGATTTTGCAGCGCGATCAGCGCGGGCTGGTTCGTATTGACGCTCAGCGACATGCGCGGCCTCCAACTGGCTTTTGCCGTGGTTGCGATCGCGCGCGATTCGACGCGCGATCTCCTCGCCGTCGAGACTGGGGTCAGAAAGTAAGATTATGGTTAACGCTTATAAACCATAATCCTTGAAGCCTGCGACACGGGGCCGCGGGTCAGGACTCCAATATTAAAGCCTCCAACGACCTGTCGGTCAGGCCTTGCCGTTATAGACGTGCCCGGACTCGTAGCGCGCGGCCTCCCGGAGCTTGAGGATCTCCTCGCGCGGGAACTGCTGGAGCGTCTCGCCCGTGCGACGATCGACGGTCTTGTAGACATAGTCGCCCGACCCTGGATCCTGGTCGATCACCAGTCGCAGATCCCCTGGCTGGGGCCCCTTATCGACGGGCGGCTCGGGCTTGGCCCGCGGAGCGGCCTGATCGACCGCGCCTGCCCCTTGAATGGCTTGACCCGAAACGACAGCGGCGCCCGCGGACAGGTCCGGGGCGTTCGAAGCGGGCGGTGAAACGGCGATGAAGTCTCTGATCGCCGACAATGCGGCCTTAGGTTCCATCCTCTCATGCCGGCGTTGAGCGCCGACCCTCCTCTCTTTCCTTTGGCTCTACTCCGTAGCCTCACCCCGACGAGAAGATCGGAGGCGAGTCCGAGGACCCGCCCCCCTCTTCCAAATCCTTAGCCGCGGAACAGGCTCAGGATCGACGACGTGGACTGGTTGGCGATCGACAGCGCCTGGACGCCCAGCTGTTGCTTGGTTTGCAGCGACTGCAGCTTGGCGCTTTCCTTGGCCATGTCGGCGTCCACCAGGTTGCCAACGCCGGCGCTCAGGCTGTCTTGCAGCTTGCCGACGAAGGTCAGGTGGGTGTCGAGACCGGTCGAGCTGGTGCCCAGCGAGGCCAGTTTGTTCGTGGCGGTCTGCAGGGCGTTGGTGATCGTGGTGATCATCGTCTTGGCCGAGGCCGCGTCGGTGATCGTGGAGCTGGCGGAAAGGCCGATGCCGGCCAGCGACAGGGTCTGCGCGTTGACGGTGAAGCCCGAGCCGTCCGAATTGGCCAGGAAGGTCAGCTTGGAGGTCGTGCCGTCGGCGACGCTGACGCCGTTGAACTTGGCGTTGGTGGCGGCCTTGGTGATCTGATCGCGCAGCGACTCGAAGTCAGCCTTGAGGGCGTTGAACGAGGCCGTGTTCAGCGAGGTATCGGACGCGGCCAGGGCCTTGGACTTCATCTGGCTAAGCAGGTTGGTGATGGTGTCACCGGCCGCCAGAGCGACGTCGATGGTCGACTGGCCGCGCTGCAGCGAGTCCTTCACCGAATTCAAGCTGTCGGCGTTCGCCTGCTGGTTCTTGGCGGTGGCCCAGATCGCGCCGTTGTCCTTGGCGCTACCGACCTTCTTGCCGGTGCTGATGCGTTGCTGCACCATGGCGAGGTCGCTGTTGGTCGAGTTCAGATTTTGCAGCGCCGCGAAAGCGTTCGCGTTCGTATTGATGCTGTTCAAGCCCATACGACTAATTCCCTTTTCAAGGTGTCCGACGCCATTTTGGCTGCCGGGAGCGTTTTGCTCGAAAAGGTCTGTAGCAATTGCCGGGCCAATATTGCCGGGCTGATATGATTTTATAAGCTACTGAAAAATATGAATTAAACTTCCATTAAGCCTGAATTCTCCCGGCATTTTCTGCCGATGGCGAGCCGCCATAGGCAATTGTTGCCGGGCACAATATGCGCACCCAGCGGGAAAGAGGCGCCGGACGGCTTTTGAAGGCCGTCCGGCGTATCGGGATCACCCCTTGAACAGCGACAGGATCGACTGCGGGCTTTGGTTGGCGATCGACAGAGCCTGCACGCCCAGTTGCTGCTTGGTTTGCAGCGACTGCAGCTTGGCGCTTGCCTTCGCCATGTCCGCATCCACCAGGTTGCCGACGCCGGCGTTCAGGCTGTCCTGCAGCTTGCCCACGAAGGTCAGGTGCGTATCCAGACCGGTCGAGGCCGTGCCGAGCGAGGCCAGCTTGTTCGTCGCCGTTTGCAGCGAGGCGGTGATCGTCGCGATCATCGTCTTCGCGGAAGCAGCATCGGTGAAGGTCGAGGTCGCCGTCAGGCCCAGGCCGGTGAGAGACAGGGTCTGGGCATTGATCGTCAGCGTGCCCCCGTCCGAATTGGCCAGGAAGGCAAGCTTGGCGGTCGTGCCGTCGGCGAGGCTGACGCCGTTGAACTTCGCGTTCGTCGCGGCCTTGGTGATCTGGTCGCGGAGCGATTCGAAGTCGGCCTTCAGCGCGTTGAACGAGGCGGTATTCAGCGAGGTGTCGGAAGCGGCCAGAGCCTTTTCCTTCATCGTGCTGAGCAAGCTGGTGATGGTGTCGCCCGCGGCCAACGCCACATCGATCGTCGACTGGCCGCGCTGCAGCGAGTCCTTGACCGAATTCAGCGAGTCCGCGCTCGACGTTTGCATTTTCGCCATCGACCAGATCGCGCCGTTGTCCTTGGCGCTCGAGATCTTCTTGCCGGTGTTGATCAGCGTTTGTGTCTGAGCGAGCTCCGAAGCAGTTGAATTCAGGTTTTGCAGCGCGATCATGGCGCTGGTGTTGGTGTTGATCGAGTTGAGCATTGGATACCTACCGTTTTGGTGGGATTTGTCCGGCCTATTGCCGGGCGGGCGTTTTGCCCGCGCGAACCATCGCAAGCGGCGGGCCAACTGACCGACGCGCGGAGGCGATATTTAAGACGCTGATTTAATTGGTTATTTTTCGGATCGCCACCCCAAAACGAAACCGCCCAGCGAATGCAGCATTCGCCGGGCGGCAGGTTTTTCCGGATTTTGATAGGCAAGACGTTCAGTCTTGCGAAGACAGAAGAATCAGGCCGCGTCGACCCGTCCCGACAAGCCCTGCATGATCATGCGATTGATCTCGATCAGAGGCTCGAAATCCTCCTCCTTGCGCATCACGGCGCTGGAGTGCCGGCTGACCCAAAGGCTGAGCGAAATGATGCTGGCGCGGAGATCCATCGGCAGCTGGTTTTCGGGCAACGAACAGTCGGTCGCGAGCGCGGACCAGACCTTGCGATTCCAGTCCAGCGCGTCGATCCGCGTGGCAATGTCGTCCACCGAGGCCTTGGACGCGTCCATGAGGGCGCGCGTCACCTGACCGAACAGGCGGTACTCCATTTCACGGGGATTCTCAGCTCGCGTCGCCGCCTGCTGATACGCCCGAAGAGACATGCCCCAACCTCTCGTCTTCGTATTCAATCAACTTACGGCTCAGCATTAGAGCCTTGTAGTACTCGCGCGCCATCACGTGCTTCGAAATGGCGATACAGTCCTGGAGAACCGTAGGGTTCCGGACCACCCCCATGAACTCATTAAGGCGGCCGGCGAATTCTTCGTAGAACTTCTCGGCTCCTCCTTCGTCGAGGTACATCATCATCACCGGGAAGTAGATCCGACGCGCGGGCGTCGTGACCTGATCCGGTTGCATGATGTCCTTCTCTCGTAGGACGGAGGCCTTGTTCTGGAGCACCAGAACACCGCGCCGATCTCCGTTCTGGACAACGGCGCCGTTGAGAACAAACTTTTCGCCGGGCTTCAGCGACAGCTTCAGAGGCACTTGACGCCGCTCCCTTCCGTTAACGCTGCGAGCCCGATTCCGCCGAGAACGGCGGCTTCGACGGCAAGCTAGGCGAACATCTGTTAACGCCATCTTGCCACCAGACGGCCGCCCTTGCGACGGTCGGACGCAGCTTAGGACTCGATTAAGCATAACGCCTCAAAACATGGTTAACGCCAGTCCAGGAGTTGGCCCATGGCCCGCAAAAGCGCCCTCGAAACGTCCGCCAGCGCCCTCCCCCATCAGGTCGAGGCCGGCGCCGTCGCGGTCCACCGCGGCACGATCGCCAGCGCGATCGGCGATTCGACCTCCGCCGAGGCCCTGGCGCGCCTGCAACGCGCCGCCCAGGAGACCAAGAACGCCGAACATGCGAAGGCCCTGAGCCGCGCCGTCCAGGCCGTTCATCTGCGCGACTACCCCAAGGCCGACAAGCTGGCGCTGAAGCTGCTGGAGAAGGACGAACGCCTGGGCCTAGCCTGGCACATCCTGGCCATCACGCGCGAAAAGCAAGGCGACTTCGCGTCCTCGCTCGGAGCCTATGAGGCGGCGCTGAGACTGTTGCCGGACCATGGCCCCGTCGCCGGCGACCTAGGGCGGCTGGCCTTCCGGATGAACATGCCGGAAATCGCGATGAAGTTCTTCGCCCACTATCGCCTAGCGCGGCCGGACGACGTGGAAGGCGCCAATAATCTCGCCTGCGCGCTTCGGGAGCTGAATCGCGAGAGCGAGGCGATCGAGGTTCTGAAAGGCGCGCTCACCGCCCATCCGGAAGCGGCGATTCTCTGGAACACCCTCGGCACCGTGCTTTGCAATACCGGCGACGCCGCCGGCTCCATCGTCTTTTTCGACGAGGCGCTGCGGCTGGCGCCGGACTTCGGCAAGGCCTACCACAACCGCGCCTTCGCCAAGCTGGACATGGGGGATGTCGAGGGCTCGCTGGCCGACTGCGAGCTGGCGATGAAGCTTCCGGACTCGGCCGAGGACCTGGCGATGATGCGCTTCGCCCAGGCCACGATCCTGCTGGCCCTGGGCCGCGTCGCCGAAGGCTGGGAAGCCTACGAGGCCCGCTTCTCGCCGGCCCTGAGCCACGCTCCGCTGTTCCAGATCCCCGGAACCCGCTGGTCGGGGCAGGATCTGAAGGGCAAGACCCTAATGATCAGCACCGAGCAAGGTCTGGGCGACGAAGTGATGTTCGCGGGCCTGCTGCCGGAGATCCTGGACGCGCTGGGGCCGGACGGTTCGCTGTCGCTGGCGGTCGAGCGCCGTCTGATCCCGCTCTTCAAGCGCGCCTTTCCGACGGTCGAGGTCACGGCCCACCGCACCGTCTCGCTGGAGGGTCGCGTCTATCGCTCCGCGCCGGAGATCGAGGATTGGGACCGCTTCGACTACTGGGCCGCGATCGGGGACTTTCTGCCGAGCCTGCGGCCAACGGTCGCATCCTTCCCCGACCGCGATCGCTATCTGACGGCCGATCCCGAGCGCGTCGCCCACTGGAAGGCGGAGCTCGCCAAGCTTGGGTCCACCCCCAAGGTCGGCCTGCTGTGGAAAAGCCTGAAGCTGGACGCCGAGCGCGGGCGTCAGTTCTCGCCGTTCGAGGCCTGGCGGCCGGTGCTCGAAACGCCCGGGGTCACCTTCATCAATCTGCAGTACGGCGACTGCGAGACCGAAATCGCCTATGCTCGGGAGACCTTCGGCGTTGAGATCTGGCAGCCGCCGGGCATCGACCTCAAGCAGGACCTGGACGACGTCGCCGCGCTGTGCGTGGCGGTCGACCTGACGATCGGCTTCTCCAACGCCACCATCAACCTGGCCGGGGCGTGCGGCGCGGCGATCTGGATGATCACCGGCGCGGCGGCCTGGACGCGCTTGGGCACCGACCGCTACCCTTGGTATCCCCAAACGCGCTGCTTCATCGCCAGCCAGTACGGCGACTGGACGGACGCGATGCAAGAGGTCGGCGGCGCGCTCGCGGCGCTGGCGGCCGAGCGTTAAGGCCATGACGCTGGCCATCCTCCAGGCCCGGATGTCTTCCTCCCGACTGCCGGGCAAGGTCCTCGCCGATCTGGCGGGCGCGCCGATGATCCTTCGACAGATCGAGCGCGTCAGCCGCGCCCGGAGCATCAGCCGCTTGATCGTCGCCACATCGACGCGCCCGGATGACGACGTGCTGGCAAAAACCCTGAAGGACGCCGGCGTCGAGGTCGTCAGAGGCGACCTCGACGATGTGCTGTCGCGCTTCATTCTGGCCCTGGACGCCGCGCCCGAAGAGCCCGCGGCGGTGCGCCTGACGGCGGACTGTCCCCTCGCCGATCCGACTGTTATGGATGACACGATCGCGCTCTTCCACCAGTCCGGCGCCGACTACGCGTCGAACACGGGCGACACGCGCACCTTTCCCAAGGGCCTCGACGTCGAGATCTTCCGCGCCAGCGCCCTGCGCGAGGCCCACGCCGAAACCACCGATCCCTACGACCGCGAACACGTCACGCCGTTCCTCTATCGACGCCCCGAGCGCTACAGGCTGGTCACCCTGACCCAGGCGCGCGACGAAGGCGATGCGCGGTGGACGGTCGACCGCCCCGACGACCTGAACTTCGTTCGAGCCGTCTACGCCGCGCTCTACGCGGCCCGTCCCGACTTCTCGTCGGACGATGTCAGAGCCCTCGTCGCGCGGAGACCCGACCTCCAGACCCTAGGCGGAGATCCTCGCTCATGACCACGACCGTGCGGATGCGCGACATCGCCGATGAGGACCGGGAGCGCCTGCTGGAATGGCGCAATAGCCCCGCCGTCTCGGCCTATATGTACTCGGACCACCTCATCAGCCGCGAGGAGCATGACCGCTGGTTCGACTCCATCAGGCCGCGCGGCGACCGGCGCTATTGGATCATCGAGGTGGATGGCGCCCCCGTGGGCCTGGCCAATCTGAGCGACATCGACAGGGCCAACGGGCGTTGCGCCTGGGCCTACTATCTCGCCGATCCCAGCATCCGGGGACTGGGCGTGGGCTCCTACGTCGAGTTCTGGGTGATCGAACATGTCTTCGGCGTCCTGGGCCTCACCAAGCTGTGGTGCGAGGTGCTGCTTTCGAACGAGGCCGTCTGGAAACTGCACGAGGCGCACGGCTTCAAGCGCGAAGCGCTCTTTCGCGAACATGTCTTCAAGAACGGCGCGCCGGTCGATGTCGTGGGACTTGGCCTGCTGGCCCGAGACTGGGCTGAAAAGCGCCAGGCGATGGCCGCCAAGCTCCGCGCCAAGGGCTACGAGATACCCGCCTGAAACCAAGCGCTCTTGCCAAGCGCGTTTGCGCCGGTAGTTTGCTCTGTTCAATTTGAACAACTGTTCGAACCGGATCGATTCCGGCGGAGAAGGGCATGAGCCAACGCTTCGAAGGCACTTCCGACTACGTGGCCACCGAGGACCTGAAGGTCGCGGTCAACGCCGCCGTGGCGCTGGAACGGCCGCTTCTGATCAAGGGCGAACCCGGCACGGGCAAGACCGTCCTGGCCTACGAGGTCGCCAAGGCGATGGGCGCGCCGCTGATCACCTGGCACATCAAGTCGACGACCAAGGCCCAGCAGGGCCTCTACGAATACGACGCCGTCACCCGCCTGCGCGACAGCCAGCTGGGCGAAGAGCGCGTCAAGGACGTCCGCAACTACATCAAGAAGGGCAAGCTCTGGGAGGCTTTCGAGAGCCCCACGCGCCCGGTCCTGCTGATCGATGAGATCGACAAGGCCGACATCGAGTTTCCCAACGACCTGCTGCAGGAACTCGATCGCAACGAGTTCTACGTCTACGAGACAGACGAGACGATCAAGGCCAAGGTCCGCCCGATCATCATCATCACCTCGAACAACGAGAAGGAACTGCCGGACGCCTTCCTGCGCCGCTGCTTCTTCCACTACATCCGCTTCCCCGAGGAGGCGACGATGCAGGCCATCGTCGACGTCCACTTCCCCGGCATCAAGCAGAAGCTGGTCGCCGAGGCGCTGCGCATCTTCTACGACATGCGCAAGGTCCCGGGCTTGAAGAAGAAGCCGTCGACGTCGGAGCTGCTGGACTGGCTGAAGCTGTTGTTGGTGGAGGACATCGACGATCAGGTCCTGCGGGAGAAGGATCCCACGAAGCTGATCCCGCCGCTGCATGGCGCTCTGCTGAAGAACGAGCAGGACGTCCACCTCTTCGAACGCCTGGCCTTCCTGGCGCGCCGCGAAGGGTCTGGCGGACGCCCCGGTCAGTAGCCCTTACCGGGATTTCACTGGACGCGCGGACGTTGCACGCTCACCTTCCCGCTCAAACCAGGGAAGATCCCAAGGAAACCCATGCGTCACTCGAAATGGCTCGCCGCCGCGCTGCTGATCGGCGCGGCTGGCCTGTCCGCCTGCCAGCGCGCCGAAACCCATGGCGATCAAGCCAAGCCGGCCGCGCCCAAGCTGGGTCGTCAACCGGTTCGCGTCATCGACCGCCTGGATTGTCCGGAAAAGCAGGGCTACCTGAAGCGGATCAGCGTCGCGCCGGACGGCCAGTCGTGCGCCTACGCCACCGATAAGGCGACCGTGGAGCTGCGTCTGGTCAAGCTGACCAGCGGCGACGCCGAGTCGGCCCTGACGCCGATCGAGGCCGAGCTGAAGAGCGTGATGCCGCCTCCTCCGCCGCCGCCCAAGCCCCCCAACGCCAAGAGCAAGGGCCACACCAGCATTCACTTGCCGGGCGTGAATATCGACTCCAACGAGCACGGCGCGGACATTCGCATCGGTCACCTGACCATCAATAGCGACGGCGGCGCGGCCGAGGTGAAGATCAACAAGAACGTCAACTTGTCCGATGACGATCGTAAGAGCGCTGTCGCGGGCGCGGCCAGCGATGACGAGCACGGCGACGGCGACGTGTCGATCAACGCCAGCAACGGCGGGGCCGAGATCAAGGCCCGCAAGGCCGGCGACAATCTGGTGCGCTCGACCTTCATCCTGGCCAACGACAAGGCGCCCAAGGGCTATCGCCTGGCCGGCTACGAGGCGCGCGGCCCCAAGGGCGGCCCGCTAGCCGTCGCGGTCGTCAAGGCCAAGACCCGCGACACCGGCGACCACGACATCTTCAAGGACATGAAGGCCCTGCTGCGACACAACGTCGGCGGCTGATGCTTGATCTATCCAAACGAGACGCCCGCTAGACGGGCGTGACCTCCATCACCTTGTAGGTCAGCGGCTGGCCGCCTTCGTCGGTGACAGTGACATATTCGCCGAGCGCGAAGCGATGCTGGCCCAGCCGATACAGGGGCTCGTCGTCGGTCTCATCCGCGTCGTCGTAGTCGAAGAACCAACGCGCGCCGCGGCGGTTCAGGCGGCCGTCCACCGGGTCCTCGTCGGGGGCGAACCGGCGAACGTCGCAGCGATCCTTGACCTTGGCGTATTCGGCTTCGTCGAGGTGGCCGTCCTCGGTCAGGGGCGCGGTCAGGGCGTAGCCGCGATGGTCGTCGCCGCCGGAGAACTCCGTTCCCGGATTGCGCGCCAAGCGCATGACGATGCGTGAAAGAGACATGGGGCCTCCCTTGTTTTTGTGGTTTCAGAGCATCGCGCGGAAAGTGAATGCCGGTTTTCCGCGAAAGCGATGCGAGACAAAATCTGGCTCAGGCCACGCGCGGCTTGCGCTAGTGCGACAGGAAAAGTGAGGGGCCGTCGCTGTTCAGCAGCGAGCGGGTGGTGCCGCCAAAGATATATTCCTGCAGCCTCGGGTGACCGAACGCGCCGGCCACCAGCAGGCTCGCGCCCACCTCGCGCGCCGCGCCCAGCAGGAGGCCCGCCGCGTCGCTGGAGCCTTCCAGGGCCTTGACCTGCGCCTGGACGCCGCGCGCAGCCAGAAACTCGGCCAGACGGTCCAGGTCGAAAGCCCGCGACGACGCGCCAGCCGCGCCCGCGACAACCACCGAACGGGCCTTCTGAAGCAGAGGCAGCGACGTCCGCATCGCGCGACTGGCCTCCTTGCCGCCATCCCAGGCGACCAGCGCGACCCCGTCGACCTTGAAGCCCTCGCGCGCGACCAGGGTGGGACGCTGCTCGTCAGCGACCAATTGCTGGAAGGACTCGGCCAGAGGCCCCTTGCCGCGCGCGGCGGCGTCATCGAACACCACGACGTCGGACAGGCGGCCTTCCATGGCCAGCCCCGCCCACACGGGCGATTCAAGGCTGATCAGCCGAGAACGCGAATAGCCGGTCTCGGCCACCAGCTTGCCGCAGCTTCTGGAGCCCTCCTGGGCGGCTTCCTTGAGGCTTTCCAGCGCCGTCACCTGGACGCCGCCCATGAACCCCTCGCCCATCCAGGGCATAAGGTCGGCCATGTCGGCGGGCGTATGAACACAGGCCAGTTCGGCCTGAAAGGCGGCCGCCAGGGCCGCGGCGGAGCTCAGAACGCCCTTGTCGGTCGCGGTCCCGGCCAGCGGGACCATGATTCTCGCCCAACTCATGATCGAACTCCCTTTGAGGGCATTTCCACAGATGACGGCGACGACCACATTGATCTTTCTCAATCCATGGGTCAGTCAACCACCTTCACCGCAAGGAACGATCTCGTGGCCAAAGGGCTGCATACCAAGGGCAAGCCGCCCCGCGCATGGCAGAGGATGCTTTCCGGACGACGGCTGGACCTGCTCGATCCGTCGCCGATGGACATCGAGATCGAGGACATCGCCCATGGCCTAGCCCGCGTCGCGCGCTGGAACGGTCAGACGGTCGGCGATCACGGCTTCTCGGTGGCGCAGCACAGCTTGGTGGTCGAGGAGATCGCCGCGCACATCAAGCCGGACCTGGAGCCGCGCTGGCGTCTGGCCGCCCTGCTGCATGACGCCAGCGAATATGTCATCGGTGATATGATCAGCCCGTTCAAGGCGGCGCTGGGCATGAGCTACAAGGACTTCGAGGCCAGGTTGGAGGACGCGATCCACATTCGTTTCGGCCTGCCGGTGAAGACGCCCGCGCCGATCAAGAAGCTGATCAAGCAGGCCGATCGCGCCTGCGCCTTCTTCGAGGCGACGCAATTGGCGGGTTTCGAGCACGCTGAATCCCTGGCCATCTTCGGCGCGCCGCCGGCCGGCTATGACCTGCGCATCACCCCGCTGCCGCCGTTCGAGGCCCAGGCGCGATATGTCCAACGCTTCCACGTGCTGTCGCGCGCGGCGGGTTACGAGAGCGCCCCTGGCGCGGCGTTCGAAACCGAATGAACGCCTCCGTCGTCATCGGTTTGTCGGCGGTGGTCGTGGCGATCCGCGACGGCGAGGCCGTGGTCCTGACCGTGCGACCGCACGACGCCGTCACCGATGTCGCCTCCCCGCTCTCGGGCCTGCCGTTCGGCCCCTTCGATCCGGAGGCGCACCGCACTTTCGAGCTTGGGCTGCGAGCCTTCGTGACCCAGCAGACTCGTTTCCAGCTGGGCTATGTCGAACAGCTCTACACCTTTGGCGACAAGGGCCGGGAGGCGCCGCGCGCCGAGGTCGGGGCCGGCGCGGCCCGCGTGGTCTCGGTCGGCTATCTGGGCCTGACGCCCAAGGCCATCGACACCGACGCCCCCGACACGGCCTGGGCCCCCTGGAGCCGGTTCTTCCCTTGGGAGGACTGGCGCAATGGTCGCCCCGCCCTGCTGGACGACGCCATCGCGCCGGCGCTGCGTCGCTGGGCGGGCGAGGACGCGGCCCGATGGTCGCGCGCCCGCCTCGCCTTCGCCCTGGACGGCGCCCCTTGGAACGAGGAGCGGGTGCTGGAGCGCTACGAGCTGCTCTACGAGGCGGGCCTGGCCCCCGAGGCCGCCCGCGACGCCGCCCGCGCCGAGGGCCATGATCCGGCCGAGCCCAAGGCCCTTTCGGCCGCCCTGGGCGAGCCGATGATCTCGGACCACCGGCGCATCCTGGCCACCGGCCTGTCGCGCCTGCGCGGCAAGATCAAGTACCGCCCCGTGGTGTTCGAGTTGACGCCCGAGGAATTCACCCTGTCGACCCTGCAGCGCACGGTCGAGGCCATCGCCGGGGTGCCGCTGCACAAGCAGAACTTCCGTCGCGTGGTCGAGCGCGAGGAACTGGTCGAGGGCTTGGGACGCCTGGACGCCGAGACCGGCGGCCGCCCGGCCGAGCTGTTCCGCTTCCGCAGGGAAATGCTGGCGACGCGCCAGGCTACGGGTCTCTCGCTACCGCTATTGCGCGACTAGAGAGTCAGGGGCCTGGCGAGTTCAGCCCAGCTCCTCGGCTTGCAGAATGCGCATGACCGGCGGCTTGACGGCGAGCTTTCCCATCTGCGCCGCGAACTGCTTCGAGGCGTCGACCGCGAAGTGCGCGCGCAGGGCGGTCATGTCCGACCAGACCTCGACAAATTGCAGGAGGTTTGGTCGCCCGACCGCCTGAAAGCACTCGTGGGAAATACACCCGGACTCTTCACGCGAGCGCGCGCAATGCTCGAGCGCCACCCGCAACGCCAAGTCCAGGCTCTCAGGCTGAACATCGACCGAACCAAGAATAACAATCAAATTCAGCCCCTAGATCCGCTGATCCGTTGAGTCCGCCCCCACCCGCGCCCGCCATTTGGCCTTGAGCGTATGCGAGGTGTCGCGCGAGCCGTCCGGGCTCCAGCCGGGCGGGCCGAAGATGTAGCCCAGCGCGTGACGCGGCGATCCCGTCACGTCCTTGGCGATGCCGATCCACTCGTGGAAAACATTGTGCAGAAGATTGAAATTGCCCAGGTTCTTCACCGTGCCATAGCGGCAGGGCTCCTCGTCGACCTCCGGGATGAAGGTCCCGAACATCCGATCCCAGATGATCAGGATCCCGGCATAGTTGGCGTCCAGATAGCGGGCGTTGCGGGCGTGGTGCACGCGGTGATGCGAGGGCGTGTTGAACACCGCCTCGAACCAGCCAGGCATCCGCTTGATCGCCTCGGTGTGAATCCAGAACTGGTAGACGAGGCTGATCCCCTTCTGGATCGCCACCATGGCCGGCGGGAAGCCTAGGAAGGACAGCGGCAGCCACAGAAGCCAGGTGCCCGCGACGCCGCCGGTCCAGGTCTGCCGCAGGGCGGTCGAGAGGTTGTAGTGGGTCGAGGTGTGGTGGTTGACGTGGCTGGCCCACCAGACGCGCCGCTCGTGCGCCAGGCGATGGAACCAGTAGTAGGTCAGGTCCTCCAGCAGGAAGACGGCGATCCAGGCCCAGACCGCGTTCATCGGGATCGTGAAGAGACGGTGCTGATAGACCCAGACCGTCGTGGCGAAGATCACGCCGCCGAACAGCGCGCCGGCGATCGTGCTGCCCAGACCCATGGTCAGCGACGTGGCCGTATCGCGCACCTCGTAGTGGGCCCTGGCCTTGCCGAAGCGGCCCAGCAGGATCTCCAGAACGATCGCTAGAATGAAAAACGGGATGGCCAGCTGGACTGGGTCGAAGGGCGCTTTGAGCATCAGGCGAACTCTCTGGGCGGCCAGACATCGTCCTTGACTGCGAGGACGGGACGGGCGTCGGACAGGCGCGGCCTTACCCGGCCGTTGATTGGCTTCAGGCTGGCGATCGCGCTCCACGGCAGGTCTCGCGCGACGTAACCGTCGCCCCGCCGGTACAGCACCAAGGCCGCGTCGCCATCGCGCGCGATCACGGCCGCGCCATCGGCGGAAATCCAGACCCTGTCGGGCCGCTGATCGGGAAATTCGAGCGCCAGCAATGCCCGGGCCGACTCGGCGTCCAGCGGCGGCGTCGGCCGCGCCACGCCCATCCAGGCCGTGAACCCCACGAGCACAGCGATACCGGCCGCGGAGCCGCCCAGCTGAATCAACAGCGCCTTGTCCAAGACCGACGCATCCCCCCGATAACTTATTGCCGTTCAGATTGACGATCCAGGCCCGGGCGTCAAGCGCGAGCCCCGGGCTTTACCAACACCACCGGCCTTGGCTATCCTCCCCTAGGGTTGAGCGCGCCGCCTCGGCGTCGCCAAAAGGGGAAGTGTGATGAGCTTGATGCTTGAGCCGCTACGCAAGTTCGCGGCGTTCGAAGGCCGGGCCAGGCGGTCGGAGTACTGGCTGTTCGCGCTCTTCCAGCTGCTGGTGACCGCCGGCTTCTTCATCATTGCTTCGGTCGCCTATGGGACGACGAGCGGTCGACAGGATGGACCCGTGGCTATCCTCGTTGGCCTGTTCACCCTGTTGGCGCTGCTCTTCTTCATCGCTCTGATCATTCCGGCGCTCGCCGTCACGGTCCGGCGCCTGCATGACACGGACAAATCGGGGTGGTGGCTGCTGATCAGCTTCATCCCCTTCGGCAGCTTCGTGATCCTGATCTTCACGCTTCTGGACAGCACGCCTGGCCCGAACCGCTATGGCGAGGATCCCAAGGGCCGCCCCGGTCCGCCCGGCGCCGGCCAGGTGATCCACAATCACTACTACGCGGCCGCGCCCGCGACGCCGGATCAGCCGACCATCATTAGTTGATCCCGCCCAAGCAAACGGCGCGCCCCGCGAGAGGCGCGCCGTCTTCGCTTCGAGCCGACGCCTAGAACTTGCGGACGTAGCCGAGCGACACCGTGTTCGAGCTCAGGTCGCTCTTGGTGTACTCGGACTTGGTCCAGTCGGCGCGGATGCCATTCTTGTCGTCGATCTTGTACTGGGCGCCGACGCCATAGTTCCAGCTGTCATGGCTGCCGTCGAAGTCGGTGGCGGCCGGATTGTTGGTGCTGAACTTCGTCGACCCATAGCCGACGCGGCCCAGAAGATCGAGGTTCTGGGTCACCGGCAGGTAGCCGACGGCATAGGCCGCTACCTGGTGCTCCATCTTCACATGAGCGGGACCGCCCGGGGTGTAGACGGTATCGCCATCGACGCCGCCAGCGGCTTCGGCTTCAATGCCAAAATTAGGCGTAAACTTGGCGCCCACGCGCCCTTGAATAGCGCCGGTGTCGGCACCTCGGGTCCGAGTTTGGTCATAATTCAGAGAGCCGTAGACCTCCGTCGAATTCTGGGCCTGAGCCATGAGCGGGGCCGCGAGAACCGAACCGGCGACCAGGGTAGTGGCGATGAGAGTCTTCATTGTTGAACTCCTATGCTACGCGTACTCTTCAGCTCCCTCAGCCAGCCTAGAGCTATGCGGATAACGCGGCGGGCGTGGGGCGGTTCACGGCCGGGTTAAAGGCCATTGCGTGTCGAGGCCCCAAAGCCACGGGGATGACGGTGCCGCCATCCATGCTATCTACGGGTCAAACAAACGTCAGAACGCGGGCTCCTAGGCCCGCGCGCATCATCGGGACCGTCGCCTTGCCGCAAGCCGTCATCGCCGCCACGGGGCTGTACACCCCGCCTCACAGCATTTCGAACGCCGAGCTGGTCGAGGCCTTCAACACCTTCGTCGAGCGCTTCAACGCCGCCAACGCCGAGGCCATCGCGGCCGGCGAGGTGGTCGCCCTGGCCCCCTCCTCGCCCGAGTTCATCGAGAAGGCCTCCGGCATCAAGGCGCGCTTCGTGATGAACAAGGACGGCATCGTCGATCCGGAGGTCATGCGTCCGATCATTCCCGAGCGTCCCAACGAGGAGATTTCCATCCTCGCCGAAATGGCGGTCGAGGCGGCCAAGGACGCCATCGCCCGCTGGGGCAAGCCCGTGTCCGAGATCGGCGCGGTGATCTGCGCGGCCTCGAACATGCAGCGCCCCTATCCGGCCATGGCCATCGAGGTGCAGCAGGCGCTGGGCATCGACGGCTTCGCCTTCGACATGAACGTGGCCTGTTCGTCGGCCACCTTCGGCATCAAGACCGCCGCCGACTTCGTCGCCACCGGCAGCGCCAAGGCCGTGCTGATGGTCAATCCCGAGATCTGCTCGGGCCACCTGAACTTCAAGGACCGCGACAGCCATTTCATCTTCGGCGACGTGGCCACGGCGGTGATCGTCGAGGACGCGGACCTGGCCAAGGGCGGCTGGGAAATCCTGGGCACGCGCCTGAAGACCGTGTTCTCCAACAATATCCGCAACAACTTCGGCTTCCTGAACCGCGCCGCGCCGGAAGGCGTCGGCGCCAAGGACAAGCTGTTCGTCCAGGAAGGCCGGAAGGTGTTCCGCGAGGTCGTGCCGATGGTCAGCGAGATGATCATCGAACACGCCGCCGACCTGGGCGTCGACCCGACCGGCCTGAAGCGCCTGTGGCTGCACCAGGCCAATATCAACATGAACGAGATGATCGGTCGCAAGGTGCTGGGCCGCGACCCCGCTCCTGGCGAGAACGTGATCATCCTGGACGAGTACGCCAATACCAGCTCGGCCGGCTCGATCATCGCCTTCCATTCGGCCAATGACGATTTCGCCGCCGGCGAAACCGGCCTGATCTGCAGCTTCGGCGCGGGCTATTCGGCCGGCACGGTATTCGTGCGCAAGCGCTAGAGGGGCCCAAGCCTTCCATCGGCGCGACACCGATGGAAGGCGTTCGGGCTCAGGCCTTGGCCAGCTTGGACAGCGCGGTCAGGATCTTCTCGGCCGCGTCGAGCCGCTGGGCCGGCGTGTCCCACTCGCCCTTGACCACGACCTTCTGGTCGGGCCGCGCCTTCCAGATCAGGCTGTTCTTGGCCACGAACTGAACCAGCGCCAGCGGGTTGGCGAATTCGTCGTTGCGGAAGGCCACGACCGCGCCCTTGGGACCGACGTCGATCTTGGCGACATTAGCCTCGCGGCATAGCCCCTTGATCGCCACGACCTTGAGCAACGAGTCGGTCTCGGGCGGCAGCGGGCCGAAGCGATCGATCATCTCGGCGGCCAGGGCCTCGCGGTCGGCGGCCTGCTCGGCTTCCGACAGACGGCGATAGAGCGACAGGCGCACATTCAGGTCGGGCACATAGTCGTCCGGGATCATCACGGCCGCGCCGGTATTGATCTGCGGCGACCAGCCCCGGTCTTCCAGCAGGGCTTCCTGGCCCTGCCGCTGCTTCAGCTCCGCGACCGCGTCCTCCAGCATCTGCTGATAGAGCTCGACCCCGATCTCCTTGATATGGCCGCTTTGCTCGTCGCCCAGAAGGTTGCCGCCGCCGCGTTGGTCGAGATCGTGGCTGGCCAGCTGGAAGCCGGCGCCCAGGCTGTCCAGCGACTGCAGCACCTGCAGGCGCTTTTCCGCCGACAGGGTCAGCGACTTCTCGACCGGCGTGGTCAGATAGGCGTAGGCGCGCGCCTTGGAGCGGCCGACCCGGCCCCGGATCTGGTAGAGCTGGGCCAGGCCGAACATGTCGGCGCGGTGGACGATCAGCGTGTTGGCCGAGGGAATATCCAGCCCGCTTTCCACGATCGTCGTCGCAAGAAGCACGTCGTACTGGCCCTCGTAGAAGGCCGTCATCACGTCTTCCAGCTGGGTGGCCGCCATCTGGCCATGGCCGACGACGTACTTCACTTCCGGCACATGGACGCGCAGGAACTTCTCGATGTCCTCCAGGTCCTTGATGCGCGGCACCACGTAGTAGGACTGGCCGCCACGGTACTTCTCGCGCAGCAGGGCTTCGCGCAGCGTCACAGGATCGAACGGGCTGATGTAGGTGCGCACCGCCAGGCGATCGACCGGCGGCGTGGCGATGATCGACATCTCCCGGATGCCCGACAGCGCCATTTGCAGGGTGCGCGGGATCGGCGTGGCGGTCAGGGTCAGCATGTGCACGTCGGCGCGAAGCTCCTTGAGCTTCTCCTTGTGCTTGACGCCGAAGTGCTGCTCCTCGTCGACGATGACCAGGCCCAGGTCCTTGAACGACACCTGTTTGGACAGAATGGCGTGGGTGCCGACCACGATCTCCAGGCTGCCGTCGGCCAAGCCGGCGCGGGTGTCGGCGGCTTCCTTGCCGGTGACCAGGCGCGACAGACGCGTGACCTTCACGGGCCAGCCCTGGAAACGGTCCTTGAAGGTCTTGTAGTGCTGGCGGGCCAAGAGGGTCGTTGGGCAGACCACGGCCACCTGCTTGCCGCTCATCGCCACCACGAAGGCCGCGCGGAGCGCCACCTCGGTCTTGCCAAAGCCGACGTCCCCGCAGATCAGGCGATCCATCGGCTTGCCGGACGCCAAGTCCTCCAGCACGTCGTGGATGGCGTTCAGCTGGTCGTCCGTCTCCTCGTAGGGGAAGCGGGCGCAGAACTCGTCGAACACGCCCGACGGCGGATCGGTCTCCTCGACATGCTTGAGTTGGCGCGCGGCGGCGATCTGGATCAGGCCCTCGGCCATGACCCGCAGACGCTCGCGCGCCTTGGCCTTGCGCCCCTGCCAGGCCGCGCCGCCCAGCTTGTCCAGCTGGACGTTGTCGGCGTCGGCCGCGCCGTAACGGGTCAGGAGGTCGATATTCTCGACCGGCAGATAGAGCTTGGCCTCGCCGCCGTAGAGCAGGTCCAGGCAGTCGTGTGGCGCGCCCTGCACGTCGAGCGTCTTCAGGCCCTCGTAGCGGCCGATGCCGTGATCGATGTGGACGACCAGATCGCCCGGCGTCAGCGCCGAAGCCTCGGCCAGGAAGTTGGCGGCGCGGCGCTTCTTGCGCGGCCGCGCCAGGCGGTCGCCCAGGATGTCGGTCTCTGAAATGACCGCCAGGCTGTCGGTCTCGAAGCCGTGGTCCAGCGGCAGCACGACCCGCTGCGGAACCTTGGGGTCATTGGCCTTGGCCGCCTGCCAGTAGCCGGCATACGGGATCTTCTTCAGACCATGATCGCCCAGCATGGTCCCCAGGCGCTCGGACGAGCCCTCGGACCACGAGGCGAACAGCACGCGTTTTCCTCTGCCCGCGAGATCGCGGGCGTGGGCCGCGGTGGCCTCGAACAGGTTGACGCTGTCCTGGGCGCGTTCGGCGGCGAAGACCCGGCCCAGCTTCGCGCCCATGTCGACGACGTCCAGCCCCTGCGGCTGGAACGGCGTGAAGCGACGGTTCGGGCGATCGGCGATCTCCCGCTCCCACTCCTCCACCGTCAGATACAGCGCCTCGGGCGGCAGAGGGCGGTACGAGGATTTGCGATCGGCCTGCGACCGCGCCTCATAGGCGTCCAGGATCATCGACAGGCGCTCGTCCCGCGCCTCGGTCGCCTGGTGGTCGACGCCGATCAGGGCGCCGGCCGGCAGATAGTCGAACAGGCTGGCCATCCGCTCGTAGAACAGCGGCAGCCAGTGCTCCAACCCGGCGCGACGGCCGCCCTCGCTGACGGTGGCGTACAAGGGATCGTCGCCCGGCGCGCCGAACTCGGCGACATAGCCCTTGCGGAACCGCGAGATGCCGTCGGCGTCCAGCAAAGCCTCGCTGACCGGAAGGAGATTGATCTCGGTCAGTTGCTTGGTCGAGCGTTGGGTCTCGGGATCGAAGGCTCGGATGCTTTCCAGCGTGTCGCCGAACAGGTCGAGGCGAACGGGCTCCTCGGCGGCCGGCGGATAGACGTCGATGACGCCGCCGCGGATCGCGAACTCGCCCCGCTCGGAGACGGTGGAGGCGCGGGCGTAGCCGTTGACGGCGAAATAGCGCTCAAGGTCCTTGATATCGACCACGGCGCCAACCTTGGCGCTATAGCTGGCGCGCAGCAGCACATCCTTCGTCGGCACGCGCTGCAACAACGCTGGCGCGGCGATGACCAGCATGGCCGGCTTGCCGTCGCCCAGGCCTCTGGCCAGGCGCGACAAGGTCGCCATCCGCGTGGCCGAGACGCCCGACGACGGGCCAATGCGGTCATAGGGAAGGCAGTCCCACGACGGCATCGGCACGGCCTCGATCTCGGGCGCGAAAAACTTCAGGGCGTCGACGAACGCGTTGGCGCGCGCGGTGTCGCGGGCCACGAACGCGGTCAGGCCGCCCCGCGCCCGGGCGATGTCGGCCATCACCAGCGCGTCGAAGCCTTCCGGCGCGCCGGCGAGGGTCAGGCCGCCGGCGGCCTTGGCGATCTGTTTGGCGTCGTAGGCCATCGGGTCTCTTGATCTAAAGGGTCAGGCGCCGTCGCCGGCGGGGCGCGCGGCGTGCGCCTGGAACCTGAACGCGCGGATCATCGCCATGACGTCCGTCTCGAACCGTTCGGGCGTGGGTTCCTGGCCGACGATCCAGGCGTAGATCTCGCGGTCCGACTGTTCCAGCAGGGTTTCCAAGGTGTCGAACTGCTCGGGCGTCAGGCTCGGGCCATGGATGTCCGCGAACGGCCCTAGGATCAGGTCCGCTTCCCGGAAACCGCGATGCCAGGCGCGGAACCGAAGGCGCCGGAGGCGGGAGTCGTGGTCGATGCTCATGTGTCGGCGGATATAGAGCGAGCATCGACGCGGCGCCAGCGCCACGGCGTTTTCAGGTCCGGACAGTCGTTCCGAGCAAAGCTCCGAATACCCCCTATCGCCTTGTGGAGATTGACTTTGCCGACTTTCGGCCTATTTATCCCCAACTTCGGAGCAGGTCTGGCGAATCCGCGCCGCCCGCTCGCCCAAGCACGGGCGGCTCCGGATCAGACCAGCGTGTAATGACCGAATTTTCCGACCTCGGGCTTTCGCCCACGACCCTGCAGGCGGTCGCCGACACCGGCTATACCACCGCGACCCCCATTCAAGCCCAGGCCATTCCGGTCGCCCTCGCGGGCCAGGACGTCCTCGGCATCGCCCAGACGGGCACCGGCAAGACCGCCGCCTTCACCCTTCCGATGGTCGATCGCCTCGCCTCGGGCCGCGCCAAGGCCCGCATGCCGCGCGCCCTGGTCATCGCCCCGACCCGCGAACTGGCCGACCAGGTCGCCGCCAGCTTCGAGAAATACGCCAAGGGCACCAAGCTCTCTTGGGCGCTGCTGATCGGCGGCGTCTCGTTCGGCGACCAGGAAAAGAAGCTGGACCGCGGCGTCGACGTGCTGATCGCCACGCCCGGCCGCCTGCTCGACCACTTCGAGCGCGGCAAGCTCCTGATGACCGGCGTGCAGATGATGGTGGTCGACGAGGCCGACCGGATGCTCGACATGGGCTTCATCCCCGACATCGAGCGCATCTTCAAGCTGACGCCGCCGAAGAAGCAGACCCTGTTCTTCTCGGCGACCATGCCGCCGGAAATCACCCGCCTGACCAAGCAGTTCCTGCGCGACCCGGTCCGGATCGAGGTGGCTCGCCCGGCGACGACCAACGCCAACATCACCCAGCGCCTGGTCAAGGTGCCCTCCTCCGATCCCAAGGCCAAGCGACTGGCTCTGCGGGCGTTGATCGAGAAGGCCGGCATCGAGACCGGCATCGTCTTCTGCAACCGCAAGACCGAGGTCGACATCGTCGCCAAGTCGCTGAAGGTGCACGGTTTCGACGCCGCCCCGATCCATGGCGACCTCGACCAGACCCAGCGGATGAAGACCCTCGCGGACTTCCGTTCGGGCGCGCTGAAAATCCTGGTGGCCTCCGACGTCGCCGCGCGCGGCCTGGATATTCCGGCGGTCAGCCACGTCTTCAACTACGACGTCCCGCACCACGCCGACGACTATGTGCACCGGATCGGCCGCACGGGCCGCGCTGGCCGCACCGGCGAAGCCTACATGCTGGTGACGCCGTCCGACGACAAGGGCTTCGACAAGGTCATCAAGCTGATCGGCTCGACGCCCGAGGAAGAGAAGCTGGATCTCGACTACTCGAACGCCGTCACGGTCAAGCGCGAGGGCGACCGCGATCGCAAGCGCGGCGGCCGTGATCGCGGCGACCGGGAAGAACGTGGCGGCCGCGGCCGTCGCGGGCGCTCCGAGGACGCCGCCGAGACGCCCACCGAAGTCGCCGCCGACGCGCCGGAAGCTCTTGAGGAGCGTCCGGTCCGCGAACGCAGGCCGCGCCGCGACCGCGAGCCGCGCGAGCCGAGAACGGTCGCTCCGACCCCGATCGAGGCCGAACCGCGCGCCGCCCGTCCCGAGCGCCCCGAACGTCCCGTGCGCGGCGTCCAACCGGTCCGGGACCGCGACGACGACGATCGCCGCGTGGTCGGCTTCGGCGCCGACATCCCGGCTTTCCTGGCCCGCCCCACGCCGGGCGTCGCGAAGGCCAATACCGACAACTGAGGCTCTCCAGCCCCACGAACGTCAAAGGCGCCGGACGATCATCCGGCGCCTTTTTCATGTTCCGCTCAGCGCGCGCTGGGCCGGGGCCTCGACGCTACCGCTTGATCTGACCCGCCAAATATTTGCGGATGCCTTCACCATAAGGCGGACGCAGCGCCAGCATCGGCGCGATGTCCTTCTTCAGTTGCTGGAACACCGCCTTCTTGTGGCTGAATTCGAGGAAGCCGTCGTGGCCGTGATAGGCGCCCATGCCGGCCGGACCGATGCCGCCGAAGGGCAGCTCCTCCTGGGCGACGTGGAAGATGACGTCGTTGACCGTCACGCCGCCGCTGGTGGTGCGCGCCAGCACCCGATCCTTCTCGGCCTCGTCGGTCCCGAACCAGTAGAGCGCCAGCGGCCGCTCATGGGCGTTCACATAGTCGACGGCCTCGTCGACGGACTTGTAGGTCTTCACCGGCAGGACGGGTCCGAAGATCTCCTCCTGCATCACCTTCATATCGTCGGTGGGGTCCAGGATCAGGGTCGGGGCGATCTTGCGGTGCTCCTGCTGCGACAGGTCCTCGCCGGCCGGATTGATCTCGACGATGCGAGCGCCCTTGGCGCGAGCGTCATCGACATAGCCCTTCACGCGGTCGTAGTGGCGCTGGGCGACCACGGCGGTGTAGTCGGGATTGTCCTTGATGGTCGGGAAATAGCGGCCGACGGCGGCCTTGGCCTCCTCGATGAAGGTCTCGACCTGATCCTGGGGCGCGAACACATAGTCGGGCGCCAGGCAGATCTGGCCGGCGTTCAGGGTCTTGCCGTTCATGATCCGCGCCGCAGCCGTGGCCATGTCGGCGCCGCGCGACAGGATCACCGGACTCTTGCCGCCCAATTCCAGCGTCACCGGCACCAGGTTCTCGGCCGCCGCTCGCATCACGTGCTTGGCCACGGAGGTCGCCCCGGTGAAAACCAGGTGATCGAAGGCCAGGCCCGAGAAGGCTTGACCCACTTCGGGTCCACCGACGAAGACCGCGACCTCCTCCTCGGAAAAAGCCTTGGCGAACATCGCCTTGAGCAGGTCCGAGGTGGCGGGCGTGAACTCCGATGGCTTGATCATCGCCCGGTTTCCGGCCGCGAAGACGCCGGCGAGAGGGGCGAAGGTCAGGTTGACCGGAAAGTTCCACGGACTGATCACCCCGACCACGCCCTTGGGCTGGTACTGGATTTGAGCCTTCGCGCCGAACAGGCCCAGGATCGCCGGGGTCGTCTTGCGCTTCTCGGGCTTCATCCACTTGGCGAGGTTGTCGCGGGCGAACTTCAGCGGGCCGATCGACCCGGCCACGTCCGTCAGAGCCGTGGCGTCGGCCGAGCGCGCCCCGAAATCGGCGTTGACCGCCTTGGCGATCTCCGCCTGATGCCCGACAAGGAGGTCGATACAGCGGTTCAGCCAGTCGATCCGCTTCTCCGCGCTGGGCGGACCGTCGCGCAGGTGCGCGGCCTTTTGCCTCCGCAAGACGTCGTCCATGAGCGCCTTGTGAGCGTCCAAAGTCAGATTAACCGGTGCGTTCATGATCTGTCGCTCCTCCCGCGGCCCGCCCTGTCGGCGCGAGGCTCACCTTATCAGCGTTCACCATGCGCGAGACTAGGTCATCGCGCAAGCGAACGGCGTTCGTTCTTAACGGCTCGTAAGAACTCTAGGGCCTATGCTCGCGCTCCAAGTGATCGGCGTCGCCGCAGGGGGCCGCGTCGACCAGGGAAGAAGACATGTCGGACGTCGAAACCACGCTACGCGGTCCAGAAGCCTACAAGATCGCCTCGCGCGCTTTGGAACTGATGGAACGCCATCAGGTCTGGCCAACGGCATTGAACTTCGAGCTGTGGACGCACTATGTGGCCGATCCCGAGGGCGCCCTAGCCCGCGAACTGACCCGTCTGATTTCCCTCGGCGAACCGATGACCGAGCTGGTCTCCGAGGAACTGGCCGCCACCTATCTGCCCAAGGCCAGACTGAACCAGCAGATCCGCGACGCGGGCGACATCCTGTCCAAGGAACTGGAAGCCGTCTCCAAGGCTATCCAGAACGCCCAGAAGTCCAACGCGGCTTTCGGCAAGGAATTGGCCGGCGCCAGCAAGACCCTGGACAAGACCACCGACGTCGAAGCCATCAAGAACCTGGTCGGCGGCCTCGCCGAAGCCACCCGGCGCGTCGCCAAGGAAAACCGGTCGCTCGAAGCGCGCCTGGCCGAATCGACCTCGGAGGTCGAGCGCCTGCGCGAGCACCTCGAACAGGTCCGCCGCGACGCGACGACCGACGGCCTGACCAATCTGGCCAATCGCAAAGCGTTCGACGAAGAACTGGACCGCGCCTGCCAGGAGGCTGACGAAAGCGGCACGACGATCTGTTTGGCCGTGCTCGACATCGACCATTTCAAAGGCTTCAACGACACCTGGGGCCACCAGACCGGCGATCAGGTCATTCGCTATGTCGCGTCGGTCATCGGCCGCGTCGCCGCCCCGCCGCGCTTCGCGGCCCGCTACGGCGGCGAGGAGTTCGCGATGATCTTCCCGCGCGAAACCGCCAAGGCCGTCTCCAACACCCTCGAGGAAATTCGCGTCGAGGTTTCCTCTCGGATGCTCAAGCGTCGCTCGACCAACGAGGACCTGGGCGCGATCACCATCTCGTCGGGCTTCGCCGAGCGTAAGCCGGGCGAAAGCGGCCACTCGATCATGGAACGCGCCGACGCGGCGCTTTATGCCTCCAAGCGCGGCGGCCGCAACCGCGTCACCTCGGCCGAAACCTCGCCCGCATCGGCGAACGCCGCCTGACGCCATTCATCAAAAGACCGCCGAGCGCCGTCGATCGAAGGATCGGCGGCGTTTGCTTTTTAAAGATTCCGCTAGCCTTCCCAAGCGGCAAAGGCGCCTAGAGTCTCCCCAAAGAACTTAGGGAGCCCGCGTCATGACCGCCCATGGGGACTATCAAAAGATCCGCGTCTCGACCGAAGGCGGCGTCGCCACGGTCACCCTCGCCGATCCGGCGACGCTGAACGCCGCCAGCCTGGAGATCGCTCGCGAGCTGATCCACGCCTTCTCGTCGATCGCCGCCGGCAAGGTCGAGGCGCGCGCCGTCATCCTGACCGGCGAGGGCCGCGGCTTCTGCTCCGGCGCGAACCTGTCGGGCGGCGGCGCGGCCGGCCGCGAACTGGACGTCGACGGTAAGCCGGACGCCGGCTCGGCGCTGGAGAACACCTATAATCCGCTGATGACGCTGTTGCGGGACTTCCCGTTGCCGATCGTGACGGCGGTGAACGGTCCGGCGGCCGGCGTCGGCTGCTCGATCGCCCTGATGGGCGACATGATCGTGGCGGCCGAGAGCGCCTATTTCTTGCAGGCCTTCCGCCGCATCGGCCTCGTCCCCGACGGCGGCTCGACCTATCTGCTGCCGCGCCTGATCGGCAAGGCGCGAGCCATGGAAATGATGCTGTTGGGCGACAAGATTCCCGCCGCCACCGCTCTGCAATGGGGCCTCGTTAATCGCTGCGTTCCCGACGAAGAGCTGATCGGCGCGGCGACGGCGATCGCCCAGGAGCTGGCGCGGGGCCCGGCGGCGCTAGGCGCGATCCGCAAGCTCGTGTGGGACAGCCTGGACGCCGACTGGACCGGCCAGCTGCACGCCGAACGCAAGGCCCAGAAGTTCGCCGGCAAGACCGAGGACTTCCTCGAAGGCGTCAGCGCCTTCCTGCAGAAGCGCGCGGCGGCGTTCAAGGGACGGTAGCCGAAGCCTGCAAGGCCCTGAGCGCCGCCAGGGCCTCCGCCGCGCGCTCGGCTGGCACGAAGACATGGTCGTGGTTCAGCGCCGCGACCATGTTGCAGGCGATCCCGGCCTCGGCCAGCGCGGTCGCCACGGCGGCGGTCAGGCCGACGCCGTCGAGGGCGGAATAGACGTTCAGGGTGATCATCGCCATCGGCGCGTCGACGGAGAAGCCCGCTGACCTCGCCGCTTCGGCTTCCAGGATCAGGCTGACACCCTCGGCTTCGCGAAACATCGCCAACGGCTCCAAAGCCCACCAATCCCGATCACCGGCGGCGCAGAAGACATAGACTCCGTTCTTAAGCTCGGGCGTCATGCCGGCGACCATTTCCCGAGCGCCGCGAACGACTTGCATCAGTCTTTCGACGCCTGGAGATACGGCTTGTAGCTCTTCTCCTCGACGATCTCGGAGCCGGCGGCCTCGTTGATCGCGCGCTTGATCGCCGCGCGCTTGTCGTTGTCGATGTAGACGCGGCGGGCCAGGGCCACGAAGTCCGGGCCGAAGTCTTGGCGGCGCTCGCAGTCGCGCTTGCCGTCCTCGATGTCCCAGAGCGCGGCGTTGACGTCGGTCAGCTCGGCGGTCAGGCGGGCGATCTCCGCGGTATCGGGCAGGTGCTCGCGGGCCGTGGCTTCCAGCAGGGCCAGCTCCTTGCGGACATTGGCCTCCTTGGCCGGATCGCCGATCCGCTCGGCCTTCACCCGCAGGATGGTGATCTTGTCGACCAGTTCGCCCGCCGAGATCGGCGCGAGGATGGACATTCAGGACGCTCCGGACACCAACTTTTCGAGAGCCGCCCAGACCGCGTTGGTCGGCAGGGCGCCCATGCCGCTTCCGTAGTCCTCCGCGACCAGCATCTCAAGCCGCGCGGCGGCGGGGCGGAACTTCACGGCTTTGCGGCGGTCCTGTTGCAAGGAGAGCAAGGGCGCGCCGCCGGCGGCCAGCATGTGGCCAGGGCCGGCGTCATTGGCGACACCAGCCGCTAGACGTCCGGCCAGGGCGATGACCAGCAGCGGGCCCTTCACCGGCAGGCCGTCGGTGCGATTGCGTTCGGGCTGCGGCGCCTGCGGGACCTCGCGCGCGGCGATCGCCGCGTCCTCGGCCTCGTCGGGCCCGAAGAAGAACACCGGCGTCCAGCCCTTGGCGATGATCCGACGCGCCAAGTCGAGATAGTTCTCAAGCGGCCAGCGCTTGTCCTGACCGCCCGCGCCGGGCGCGAGGCCGACATAGGTCTGACCGGCCGGCAGCAGGATCTCGGCGGCCTTCAGGGCGTCGGGATGGGTCAGCGCCAGGGGCCTCGGCGCGCCCTGCCCGTCCGTGGCCAGCGCCAGCAGTCGCGCCAGGCGGTCAGTTACCGCCACTGGCCAATCTTGGCTCCGCGCCTGCCGCGCCGCCGATACGAAACGCCCCGCCGCGCCGCGCCGGGCGACGCCGCCGCGCCGCAGGTTCTCCTGGGTGTCGATGACGAGGTCGAACTTACGACCGCCAAACGGCCTGGACCAAGGCAGGCTGTCGAGCACGCTAGCGCCGTTCGCGCCCTCCAAGATCACCTCGTCGATATAGCCCTGGATCGCGCCCTTCAGCGGCCCCGCGTAGATGGTCTCGCCCTTGGCGGCGCACCAAGTGATCCGCGCATCGGGGAACGCCGCCCGCAAACCGGCGATGAAGGGCAGCTTGATCAGGCCGTCGCCGATCACCTCGCCCATCGAATAGATCAAAACCGTCTGGACCATGGCCGTGTGTCGCCGCCCGGCCGCGCCGGGTCAATGTTGATCACGAAAATGTAAGTGATTACTCACTTGCATTTCCAGAACACGGCGCGATGCTTGTCTCATGAGCGCCAAGTCCCGCATCGAACGCGCCGCCCTCGAAGCCTTCGTCGCCGACGGCGTCGACGCGACCACGACCAAGACGATCGCCGCCCGCGCGGGCGTCTCGGAGGGCGCGATCTATCGCCACTGGAAGAGCAAGGACGCGCTGGCCGTCGGCCTGTTCATGGATTGTCATCGGCGGCTCTCGCGACTGATCGAGGACGAAGCCGCCGCCGTCGACGGGATCAAGGCCAAGGCCATGGCGCTGGTGAAGGCCTATTGCGCGGTAGCCGACGAGGACTGGCTGCTGTTCTCGTTCCACCTTTTGCAGCTGAACCACTTCCTACCCTACTATCAGGAGGATGGTCGCGACCCCGTCACCTTGGTCGAAAACGTGATCAAGCGCGCCATGATCAATGCCGAGCTGCCGCCGGGCGACCCGCGCATACTGGCCGCCATGGCCATCGGCGTGATCACCCAGACCGCCCAAAACAAAGCTTATGGCCGCCTGGGCGACGACGCCCTCTCGGCTCATGCTTCGCTCATGACGGCGGCCGTCCAGGCCGTGCTCTTCGCTCGCTAGGATCGGACACAATGCGCAGCGCGCTGTTCAACGCCTATTACTGGGTCCTGTCGATCTTCTACGGCCTGTCGGCCGCCCTCGCCGCGCTGGCGCCGGGACGCGAGGCGGTGACCTTCACGCTGCGGCTCTACAGTCGCCGGATGCTCTGGGCGCTAGATCGCCTCGCGGGCGTGAAGGTCCAGCTGAAGGGCCAGGAGAACCTACCCGCCGGCCCGTGCATCATCGCCGCCAAGCATCATAGCTGGGGCGACGGCTTCGTGATGTTCGCTCACGTGGACAACCTCTCGTTCGTCACTGGCGATCACCTGGAGAAGTTCCCGTTGGTCGGCGCGATCCTTAAGAAGTTCGGCGCCATCGTCGTCGACAGCTGCGGCGGTCCGGAGGCGCGCGAAGCCCTGTCCAAGAGCGCGGCCCAGGTCGCGGCCGAGGGTCGGCGCATCCTGATCTATCCCGAAGGCCACCTGGCCGCGCCCGGCGAGCGGTTCCGCTACCGGACGGGCGTCTATCACATGAGCAAGGACTTCGGCCTGCCGGTCGTGCCAGTAGCGACGAACCTGGGGTGCTTCTGGCGGCAAACGGAAAAGCAAAAGACTCCCGGCGTGGCCACCGTCGCGTTCCTGCCGCCCCTGCCTCAGGGTCTTGAGAAGGAAGACTTCATGCGGCTGCTGGAGTCGGTGATCGAGACACGCACCAACGAACTGATCGCGGAGGCGCACGGCGCGCCCGCGCGGGAGTCGGTGCTGGTGGAATGGGATGGGCGGAAGAACGTGCCGATGGAAACGAAGGCCGTTACAGCGAAGCCTATCCCCTAGGGAGAAGGTTTCGCCCGGCTCAAACCTCGACCGGACACTCCGCCGGGATCGCCACGAACGTCCCCTCGGCCCGCCGCTTGCCGAAGTGGGTCTGGGCGCAGCCGCTTGAGCACAGCAGGCCGGTATCCGACCAATAGAGCGGCGCCTCGTCCTCGTGCTTGAAGCTCGGCGCGCCCCACGGCAGACCGCATTCGACGCAGGCGGGGGTTCTCGCGAGCATCAGTCCTGAACCTCGGCCGCCGGCTGGATCGTCACGCTCTCGCCGCAGCCGCAGGCGTCGGTTTCGTTGGGATTGTGGAACACGAACTTCGAGGACAGCTTGGTCACCTCGTAGTCGATCTCGGTGCCGATCAGGAACAGCACCGCCTTCGGCTCGATCAGGATGGTGACGCCCTTGTCCTCGACGACCTCGTCGATCGGCCCCTTCTCCTCAGCGTATTCGAACACGTACTCCTGGCCGGCGCAGCCGCCGTTCTTCACGCCCACGCGCAGGCCCACGTAAGGCTTGTCGGCCTTGGCCATGATCTCCTTGACGCGCGCGGCCGCGGCGTCGGTCAGGGTGACGACCTTCGGGCGCGGGCGGCGGGGACGGGGCGAGACGGCGGCTTCCATGGCGTTCGAACCGATCAGAACATATTCAACTGCAGCTTGGCCTCGTCGCTCATGCGCGAGGCGTCCCACGGCGGATCGAAGACGAGGTCGACGGCGCAGGACTTCAGGCCCGGGATCTCCATGACGGCATCCTTGACCCAGCCGGGCATCTCGCCGGCCACCGGGCAGCCCGGAGCGGTCAGGGTCATCTCGATGGCCACGTCCCTGTCGTCCGAGACGTCGACCTTGTAGATCAAGCCCAGCTCATAGATGTCGACCGGGATTTCCGGGTCGTAGACCGTCTTCAGCTTCTCGATCAGCTGGTCGGTCAGCCGGTTCAGCTCGTCTTGCGAGAGGGCCGAAGCGGGTTCGGGAGCGGCGGCGGCGTCGGTCATGAAGCGGCTCAACTGAAGAAACTGCGGGCCTTGGCCAGCGCGTCCACGAACGCGTCAGCCTCGGCCTCGGTGTTATATAGGGCGAACGAGGCGCGGGCGCTCGAGGTGACCCCGAAACGGCGCATCAAGGGCTCGGCGCAGTGGGTCCCGGCGCGCACGGCGACGCCGTAGCGGTCCAGCACCTGGGCGATATCGTGGGCGTGGGCGCCCTCCACCGTGAAGGACAGCACCGCGCCCTTGCCGGGAGCCTCGCCAAGGATCCGCACGCCGTTGACGCCGCGCAGGCGCTCGGCGACGCGTTCGTAGAGGGCGTGCTCGTGGGCGAAGATCGCGTCGCGGTCCAGGCCGTTCAGCCACTCGATCGCCGCGCCCAGGCCCACGGCCTCCAGGATCGCGGGGGTGCCGGCCTCGAAGCGGTGCGGCGGGTCGGCATAGGTGATCTTGTCGAGCGAAACCGAGCCGATCATCTCGCCGCCGCCCTGGTACGGCGGCAGGGCCGCCAGGCGCTCGGCCTTGCCATAGAGCACGCCGATGCCGGTCGGGCCGTACAGCTTGTGGCCGGAGAAGACGTAGAAATCGACGTCCAGGGCTTTGACGTCGACCTTGGCGTGAACCACGCCCTGGCAGCCGTCCAGCAGCACCGGCGCGCCGGCCGCGTGGGCCAGGCGGACGATCTCGGCCACGTCGTTGACCGTGCCAAGCACGTTCGACATGTGGGTGACGGCGACCATCTTGGTCTTGTCCGACAACAGGCCCTTGTAGGCCTCCATGTCGAGACACCCGTCGTCCAGCACCGGGATGAACTTCAGGACCACGCCCTTGCGCTCGCGCAGGAAGTGCCACGGCACGATGTTGGCGTGGTGCTCCATCTCCGAGAGCACGATCTCGTCGCCGGCGTTCAGGCCTAGGCCGAACGAGCTGGCGACTAGGTTCACCGCCTCGGTCGCGCTCTTGGTCCAGACGATTTCGTCGCGGTCGGCGTTGATGAAGCGCGCCACGGTTTCCCGAGCTTTTTCATAGGCTTCGGTCGTTTCGTTGGCCAGCGTGTGCAGGCCGCGATGGACGTTGGCGTAGGAGGTCCGCGCCAGGCCCATCATCGCGTCCAACACCGCGTCGGGCTTCTGGGCGCTGGCGGCGCTGTCGAGATAGATCAACGGCTTGCCGTGGACTTCTCGCGCCAGGATCGGGAACTGAGCGCGGATCGCGGCGACGTCCAAGCCCCTTCCCCCTTGCGTGGAAGGGGTTGGGGATGGGGGTGTCAGCGCGGCGCTGGTCATGCCTCGCTCCCCAGCTTGCGGGCGACCCAGGCGGCGGCGACGTCGCGCGCGCCCTCGTGTTCGATCCGCTCGATCACCTCGCCGACGAAGGCCACGGTCAGCATGGCCTTGGCCTCGGCCTCGGGGATGCCGCGCTGCTCGGCATAGAACAGAACCTCGTCGTCCAGGGCGCCGATCGTGTTGCCGTGGGCGCAGGAGACGTCGTCGGCGAAGATCAGCAGCTCCGGCTTGGCGTCGATCTCGGCCTTGTCGGACAGGATGAGCGCGTGATGGCCCATCCGCGCGTCGGTCTGGTCGGCGCCCTTCTCGACGACGATCCGCCCTTGGAAGACGCCGCGCGCCTGGTCGGTGACCATGCCCTTGGTCAGCTGGCTGGTGACGCCGTCGAGGCCGCCATGGGTCACGACGCTGGTCAGGTCGGCGTGGCGCTGGGCGTCCAGCAGATAGGCCCCGTCCAGGCGAACCTCGGCGTGCGCGCCGGGGTGGCGGACGCGGGTCTCGATCCGCTGGCGGCGCGCGCCTGAAGTCAGGACCGTCTGGGCGAACCTGGAGCCGGGGGCCAGAGCGACCTCGGCGGTGACGACGTTGACCGCCTCGGCCTCGTCATCGACCAGCACGATCCGCTCCAGCGAAGCGCCCTCGCCCACGGCGATGTCGAGCGCGACGTCGGAGACATAGCCGGCGGCGCGACCTTCGTGGCTTTCGAGCAGGACGAGGCTCTCGCCAGGCTCCACGACCAGGGCGTGGCTGGCGCCCTGCGAGGCCTTGTCGGCCAGGGCGACGAAGCGCAGGGCCACGACGCCCGAAGCGGCGTCGGAGCCCGCCACGCGCCGACCGTTGACGAACACGGTCTCGGCGTCGGCCTGACCCGCGAACGGACCGGCCGGAACATCACCGTCATGGGCCGGCGCGACCGGCGGCAGCGTCTTCAAGAGGCCCCGCAGGTCGGTCCAGCGCCAGTCCTCATCGCGCCGCGACGGCAGCGCCGAGAGGTCGCCGGTCTTGAGGGCGGTCGAAAGGGTCAAGCCGCCGCTCCCACGATGCGGTCGTAGCCTTCGGCTTCCAGCCGCAGGGCCAGTTCCGGACCACCCGAGGCGACGATGCGGCCGGCGGCCAGCACGTGCACCTTGTCGGGTTTGATGTGGTCCAAGAGGCGCTGGTAGTGGGTGATGACCAGCATCCCACGCTCGGGCGAGCGCAGGGCGTTGACGCCTTCAGAGACGATCTTCAGGGCGTCGATGTCGAGGCCGCTGTCGGTCTCGTCGAGGATGAGGAACTTCGGCGAAAGCATAGACATCTGGAAGATTTCCATCCGCTTCTTCTCGCCGCCCGAGAAGCCGACGTTCAGGCCGCGCTTGAGCATCTCGAAGTCGATCTTCAGCGCCGCGGCCTTTTCCTTGGCCAGCTTCAGGAAGGCCGGGGCGGCGATCTCGTCCTCGCCGCGCGCGCGGCGCTGGGCGTTGAGGGCGGTGCGGATGAAGGTCAGGGCCGGAACGCCCGGAATTTCCAGGGGATATTGGAACGACAGGAACAGGCCCTTGGCCGCTCGCTCGTTCGGCTCCAGCGCCAGCAGGTCCTCGCCGTTGAGCGTCGCCGCCCCTTCCGTGACCTCATAGCCGTCGCGGCCGGTCAGCACGTAGGACAAGGTCGACTTGCCGGCGCCATTCGGGCCCATGATCGCGTGGACCTCGCCGGCCGGTACGTCCAGCGTGACGCCCTTCAGGATCGGCTTGTCCTCGACGCGGGCGTGAAGGTTCTGGATCTTAAGCATGGATCTTCTTCTACGGTATGAACCGGCGATCCAACCTGTCGAACGCCGCCTCGGACGAACGATTCAGGCCAGACGACTGCGGAGCGGAACTTTCGGAATCGAGCTCTGGGATTTCGATGCCGGCGAACCAAACGTCATGCATCGCGACGAGGAATTCCCTATCTGCGACGGGCAATCCCGAGACGTCACCGATAACACTATCGATAGTGCACTCCGGGCACAGAGCGGTGTGTTCTTCGGCTAGAAAGCGGCTGACATTCGCGGCTGGATAGCTCAAGCAGCAGTAGAAACAGCCGCAAACATTGCTTGCGCCAATCGCTTCGCGATTGCTCGTTGCATGCCTGTGCGCTGCTCGGAGGTCGAACTTCACCCCACGCTCCCTTCCAGGCTGATCGCCACGAGCTTCTGAGCCTCTACAGCGAATTCCATGGGCAGTTGCTGCAGCACGTCCTTGACGAAGCCGTTGACCAGCAGGGCCACGGCTTCCTCCTGCGAAAGGCCGCGCTGCTGGCAGTAGAACAGCTGGTCATCGGACAGGCGCGTGGTGGTGGCCTCGTGCTCTAACACCGACTGGCCGTTGCGGGCCTCGATGTAGGGCACGGTGTGAGCCGCGCAGTCCTTGCCGATCAGCAGGCTGTCGCACTGGGTGAAGTTGCGCGCGCCCTTGGCCTTGGGGTGGGCCGAGACCAGGCCGCGATAGGTCGAGGTCGACTTGCCGGCGCTGATGCCCTTGGCGACGATCCGTGAGCGGGTGTTGGCGCCCAGGTGGATCATCTTGGTGCCGGTGTCGGCCTGCTGGTGGCCGTTGGTCACGGCGATCGAATAGAACTCGCCCGAGCTGCCCTCGCCGCGTAGCACGCAGGACGGATACTTCCAGGTGATGGCCGAGCCGGTCTCGACCTGGGTCCACGACACCTTGGAGCGATCGCCGCGGCAGTCGGCGCGCTTGGTCACGAAGTTATAGATGCCGCCCTTGCCAGTCTCCGGATCGCCCGGGTACCAGTTCTGGACGGTCGAGTATTTGATCTCGGCGTCGTCCAGCAGGACCAGCTCGACCACCGCCGCGTGCAGCTGGTTCTCGTCGCGCATCGGCGCCGTGCAGCCTTCCAGGTACGAGACGTAGGCGCCCTTGTCGGCGATGATCAGGGTGCGCTCGAACTGGCCGGAATCCTTGGCGTTGATCCGGAAGTAGGTCGACAGCTCCATCGGGCAGCGCACGCCCGGCGGGACGTAGACGAAACTGCCGTCCGAGAAGACCGCGCTGTTGAGACAAGCGAAATAGTTGTCCGAGGTCGGCACCACGCTGCCCAGATACTGGCGGACCAGTTCGGGATGCTCGCGGATCGCCTCGCTCATCGAGCAGAAGATGACGCCGGCCTGGGCCAGCTCCTTCTTGAAGGTCGTCACGACGCTGACGCTGTCGAACACGGCGTCGACGGCGTAGCGCGGCGCGCCCTCGACGCCGGCCAGAACCGCCTGCTCCTTCAAGGGGATGCCGAGCTTTTCGTAGACGGCCAGCAGCTCCGGATCGACCTCGTCCAGACTCTTGGGCCCCTCCTTGGTCTTGGGCGCAGCGTAGTAATACGCATCCTGGTAGTCGATCGGCGGATAGCTGACCTTGGCCCAGTCGGGCTCGTCCATCGCCAGCCAGCGGCGATAGGCGTCAAGCCGCCATTCCAGCATCCATTCCGGCTCGTCCTTCTTGGCCGAGATGAAGCGCACGATGTCCTCGGAGAGGCCCTTGGGGGCAAACTCCTGGTCGATTTCGGTCGTAAAGCCGTGCTCGTACTTCTCGAGCGCGGCGACGGTTTCGACAGTTTCTTTGACCGCGGCCACTAAGCCACCTCCCGGCGCCGGGCGCCGATACGCTTCCAGGCGGCGAGCCAGGCGTCGCCGCACTTGATCCAATCGTCTTCCGTGCTCGCCCAACCGCCGCTGACACGCAGGGCGAACGGGGCGAGATCAGCCCGGCCCATGGCTTCCACCACGCGGCTGGCCTTGACCTTGCCCGACGAGCAGGCGCTGCCGGCGCTGACCATGACGCCGGCCAGATCCATGTTCATGACCTGGACCTCGGAGCCAAAGCCCTCGCCGGCGAAACACAGGGTTTGCGGCAGGCGATCGGCGCCTTCGCCAAGCACGACCGCGCCAGCCGCCTTCAGCCGCTCGGCCAGGGCGTCGCGCCATTGGGCCTGTTCGGCCATCGAGGCAAGGCCTTCCCGCGCCGCCTTGGCCGCCGCGCCGAAGGCGGCGATCCCGGCGACGTTCTCGGTGCCGGCCCGGCGGCCGCGCTCTTGACCGCCGCCGTGCAGGCGGCGGGTGACGGTGGCGCGGGTTCCGGCGACCAGCGCGCCCACGCCCTGCGGTCCGCCCAGCTTGTGCGCCGAAAGCGCCATGGTGTCGGCGCCGAGGCCGGAGAAGTCGATGGCGATCTTGCCGGCGGCCTGGACGGCGTCGACATGCAACCAGCCATCGTGGGCGCGCACCAGGGCAGAGGCCTTATCCACAGGCTGGATGACGCCGGTCTCGTTGTTGGCCAGCATCAGACAGACGAGGGTCTTGCCCGGCTTTTCAAGCGCTTGCGCCAGCCAGTCGAGATCGGCGATGCCGCGCTTATCCACAGGCAGAATGTCGACCGGCGGGCCCGATACCTTGGCCGTCTCGGTCACCGCGTCGTGCTCGATCGCGGAGATGATGATCCGCTCGACGCCCGCGGCCTTGGCGCTCTCGATGGCCAGGGCGTTGGCCTCGGTGCCGCCGCTGACGAAGGTGATCGAGCCGGCCGGCACGCCGACCAAGGCGGCGACCTCGGCGCGGGCGCGCTCGACGAGGTCGCGGGCGGCGCGGCCGGCGGCGTGGACCGACGAGGGATTGGCCGGGCTCTCGAGGGCGCGCAGCAGCGCGTCCTTCGCCTCCGGCCGCAGGGGCGCCGTGGCGTTGTAGTCGAGATAGACCGATGTGCGGGAGGCGTTCACTCGGCCGCGATCTCCATCGGGCGCGCTGGACGCAGTTCGCCCGCCAGCACGTCGGCCACCGAGACGCTGGCCAGGTAGCCGTGGATCTGCCGGCCCATCTCTTCCCAGAGATTATGCGTCATGCAGCGCTCGCCGCCGGCCATGCAGCCCTTGGCCTGGCCCTTGGTGAAGTTGCAGCGGGTGGCCCGCAGCGGCTCGTCGACCGCCAACACGATGTCGGCGATGAAGGTCTCGGCGGAGGCCTTGGCGAGTCGGTAGCCGCCGCCCGGGCCGCGCGCGCTGATCACCAGCCCCTTGCGGCGCAGGCGGGCGAAAAGCTGTTCGAGATAGGAAAGCGAAATCTGCTGGCGCGCGGCGATCTCGGCCAGGGCCACGGCGCGGCCCTCGCTTTCGTCCTGGCGCTTGGCCAGGTCGGTCATCGCCATGACCGCGTATCGCCCCTTGGTGCTCAGGCGCATCGCCTTACCCCTTGCAGATTCCGCGCGCATCGGCTTTTGCGTGTGCTACAAGCCGCGACTTCGCGCGCGGGCTCGGTGGCCCGCTACGCGTTGGCGATTTAGGAAGACCAAGCGCGGCGGTCAAGTATTCCGAGTCTCAAAAAGGCCGGACGCGGACCGTCGCCAGCGGAAGGGGACCACATGCCTGATGTGATTTTGACCGGCGCGTCCGGGCGGATCGAGGGTCGCTATTCTCCGGGCAAGACCGAAACGGCGCCCATCGCGCTGATCCTGCACCCGCATCCCAAGGCCGGCGGTCACATGAACCACCCGGTGTCGGTTCAGCTGTATCACCTGTTCATGAAGCGCGGCTTCGCGACTCTGCGCTTCAACTTCCGCGGCGTCGGCCGCAGCCAGGGCGAGTTCGACGCCGGCATCGGCGAACTGGCCGACGCCGCCACCGCGCTGGACTGGCTGCAGACCTCGAATCCGGCCGCCAGCCAGACCTGGGTCGCCGGCTTCGATTTCGGCGCCTATATCGGGATGCAACTGCTGATGCGCCGACCCGAGACGGACGGCTTTATCTCGGTGTCGCCGCCGACCAATATGTACGACTTCAGCTTCCTGGCCCCCTGCCCGGCCTCGGGCCTGTTCCTGACCGGCTCGGCCGACACCATCACCCCGCCGGTCGAGGTGGAGCGCGTGGTCACCAAGCTGCGCACCCAGAAGGGCATCACGATCGACTACGAGGTCATCGACAAGGCCACCCACTTTTGGGCCGAGCACCTGCCCAGCGTCGAGAAAAGCGTCAGCGACTATCTCGACAAGCGCTTGGCGGAAAATCCGATCTAGACAGCTGGGCAAGGCCTCCTTTCGGGAGGCCTTTTCCATAAGGCGGTGCGACGTTGCGTCACTGGCGTGACGGCGCCGCTGGCGTAACACTGGTCACGAACCTATTTTTCATCAATTGATGAATATCAAGGGCGCGTGATGCATTACGACATCGTCATCGTCGGCGGGGGCGCCGGCGGGCTGGAACTGGCGTCGCGGCTGGGCCGTCGCCTAGGAGGCCGACGCATTGCATCCCATGGGGGCAAGCGCAGGGTGCTCCTGATCGATCGCTCCAGCTTTCACATCTGGAAGCCGACCCTGCACGAGGTGGCGGCCGGCACTTTGGACGTCCATCAGGAGGGCGTGTCGTATTCTATCCTGGGCCGATCGAATGGCTTCAACTTCCTGCTCGGCGAGCTCGCGACCTTCGATCCAGGCGCCAAGCGTCTGACCCTGAAGGCGATCACCGACCAGGGCGGCCAGGTCCTGGCGCCCGAGCGGACCATCACCTTCACCTATGGCGTGCTGGCGATCGGCTCGGGTTCGAACCTGTTCGGTACGCCCGGCGCGGAGCAAGCCTATCTGCTGGAGCGCACCGAAGACGCCGAGGTTTTCCACGCGCGGCTGCTGGCCGCCTTCACCAGGGCTTCGTTCTCGGCCGACAAGATCATGCGCGTGGCCATTGTCGGCGGCGGCGCCACGGGCGTCGAACTCTCGGCCGAACTGATCGAGGCGCACCGGGAGTTATTGGGCAGCCTTGGCGACGAGCAACGCTTCCGGCTGGACATCACGGTGGTCGAGGCCGCTGAGCGAATTTTGGGCGGCCTGCCCCCGGAGATCGCCGACAAAGCCAAGCTCGCGCTTGAGCGCAAGGGCGTGGCGGTGAAGACGGACGCCAAGGTGCTCGCCGTCCACGCCGACCGGCTGGAGACCAGCCGGGGCGACGTCCTCGCCGACCTGATCGTCTGGGCGGCGGGCGTCAAGGCGGCCGAGGCGAATCGAGGCTTCGGCCTGGAGACCAATCGCGGCAACCAGTTCGTGGTCAATGATCGGCTTGAGACCTCCTCGCCCGACATCTGGGCTCTGGGCGATTGCGCGGCGGCGCCCTGGAAGGACGGTAAGACCGTTCCCGCCCGCGCCCAGGCCGCGCACCAGCAGGCCAGCTATCTGGAACGGGTCCTGATCGCGCGACTGCGCCAAGGTCATGTCCAGACGCCGTTCGTCTATCGCGACTTCGGCTCTCTGGTGTCGCTGGGCGATAACAAGGGCGTGGGCGCGCTGATGGGCGGTCTGGGCGGGCCGAACTTCTTCATCGAGGGTTTGTTGGCCAAGTGGGCCTATATGTCGCTGCACCTCGACCACCACCGGGCGATCCTGGGCGTCGGCCGCACGGCGACCCTGGCCATCGCGCGGCTGCTGCAACAGCGCGTGTCGGGACGGTTGAAGCTGCACTAACTGCCCCCAGCTCCTAGAGCCTTATCCGCTCGAATGGAATCATTCGAGCGGAAAAATAAGGCTCTAAATCAAACATTCAGAGCGTGATAACCGCCGAAACCGCTCACACTTTCGGCTATCACGCTCTAGGGCGAGATCCATTAAGGCTGAACGATCCGCCCGCCTGTCATCGGCGCCTTCACGCCCGTGGTGCCGGGGAAGCTGATCGGCAAGCCCTTCGCCGTCCGGGCGGCCAGATAGGCGAAGGCCTCGGCCTCTATGCTGTCGCCGCGCCAGCCGTGCGCCTCGGCCGTGTCGACCGGGACCGGCGCCCGCTCGGCCAAGGTCCGCATGATCATCGGGTTGTGTCGCCCGCCGCCGCAGACGATCAAGGCGCTGGGCGTCTCGCCGCCGTGCGAGAAGGCGCGGAACACGCCCTCCGCCGTGAAGGCGACCAGGGTCGCCGCCGCGTCCTCCGGCGACAGATGGGCCACCGGGTCCAGCGAGAAGTCGTAGCGGTCGAGCGACTTGGGAACCGGCGCGTCGAAATAGGGGCTCGCCAGCAGGGCCTTCAGCGCCGCCTCGTCGACGCGCCCGGCGGCGGCCAGCCGGCCATCCTCGTCGAAACGCCCCAGCCCCCGCCCCTGCAGCATCAGGTCGATCATGCCGTTGCCGGGACCGGTGTCGAAGGCCAAGAGTTCGCCGCCCGAGCCGATCAGGGTGATGTTGGCCACCCCGCCCACGTTCAGCGCCGCGACCGGCGCGGCTAGGCCCGA
>NZ_SZWJ01000021.1:0-57151 GCF_012184455.1 Caulobacter sp. SSI4214
GTCGACGCCGCCGGCGCCTTCGACGTGGTGATCGAGGCCCCCGCGCCGGTCCTGGTCGGCCTGCCCGGCGGCCAGGGCGTGTTCGTGGCCTGCGAGGACGCCACGCCCGTCAACGCCATCGCGGCCACGCCCTTCGTCGGCGATGACGGCCTGTCGGCCTGGCCGGGCCTGCGTCAGCGCCTGTGCGGCGTGGCCCAGCAGCTGCGCGTGCTGCTGCTGGACAGCGGCGTCGGCTTCCAGCCCGGCTGGGGCATGAGCTGGATCTCGCCGACCTGCGCGCTCAGCCTGCCCACGGACGACGCCGGCGCCGTGGCCTGGAAGCTGCAGGCGGCCGGAATCGCCGCCAGCTGCGCCGTCCGCGACCACGCGCTGGCTCACGACGAGACCCCGAACGCCGACCACCTGGCGGCCTCGACCGTGGTGATCGCTCTGGATCCGACCCTGGACGTCGAGAGTCTGGACCGCCTCTGCGACGCCCTGCGCGACGCGGTGGCCTGATCGGCCGACTTGGCCTAAGCCTTCGCGCCTGAGCCGAGCCGAAGGTGAAAGTGATGGCCGAAGTGTTCCTGTGCCCGACCTGCGGCGACCGTCATGAGGGTCTGTCTCGCGACTGGGGCTATGGCTTGCCCGACGAGGTCTGGGCCCTGCCCGAGGGCGAACGCGACGGGCAGGCGCGCTTCAACGACGACCTCTGCCAGTGGGGCGAGCGCTATTTCATCCGCTGCATCCTGCCCGTTCCGCTGAAGGGCCTGGACGACTATTTCGGCTGGGGCGCCTGGGCGGAGGTCGAGGCCGAGGTCTTCGAGCGCTATCTCGAACTCTATGACGAGGACGGGCGCGACGAGCCGCCGGTCCCGGGCAAGCTGGCCAACCGGCTGGAGCCCTATCCGGGCGTGACCCTGGGCACGCGCGTGCTGATCCAGTTCCAGGACCCCGGCGAGCGGCCGACCCTGACCCTGCTGGAAACCGACAAGAGCCGCCTGGCCCAGGACCAGCGCGACGGCATCGACGCCGCGCGGCATCATGAGATTTTGGAGATCTGCGGGGCGTAGGGGGCGATCCATATTCGGCGCGCGCCCCCTCCGTCTCGCTGCGTATCCGCAGCGCGCCACCTCCCCCGCGATGCGTGGGAGGAGGATAAGGCGTCTTCCTCACCCGCGAAGCGGGGGAGGTGGATCGGCGCGGATACGCGACGAGACGGAGGGGGCGTCAATGGCATTGACCGCGCCTCCAAACCTATCCGCCCCTAAAGCCACCCCGTCCGCTTGAACCGCTGGTACAGCAGGCCGCACACCACCACGATCGCGACCAGCACGGCCTCGTAGCCGTAGCGCCATTTCAGCTCGGGCATGTGCTCGAAGTTCATGCCGTAGATCCCGGCGATCGCCGTGGGCACGGCCAGGATGGCGGCCCAGGCGGCCAGCTGGCGGGTGATGACGCCCTGGCGCTGCTGTTCCAGCAGGCTGGAGATCTCGAACACCGAGGTGAGCACCTCGCGCAGGCCGTCGACCAGGATCTCGGTGCGCTGGATGTGGTCGCGGACGTCGCGGAAATACGGCCGCACCTCGGTGTCGATGCAGGGCAGTTCGTGGTGTTCGAGAGCGCTGGCCACCTGGGCCATGGGGCCGAGCATCTTCTTGAACCGCATCAGCGCCCGGCGCAGGTTGAAGATGCGGGCGATCTCGGCGCGGCTGAGGAACGCGTCCAGGGCGCGCCGCTCGAAGGCCTGCAGCTCCTCCTCGATCGTATCGACGATCGGCATATAGCCGTCGACGATGAAGTCCAGCACCGCGTGCAGCACATAGTCGACCCCGTGCGCCAGCAGAACCGGCGCGGCCTCCAGCTGGGCGCGCAGTTCGGTGTGGGCGCGGGCCGAGCCGTGGCGGACGGTGATCAGGTGCCGGCGGCCGACGAAGAAGTCGGTCTCGCCATACTGGATGTGGTCGTTGTCGAGATGCGCGGTCTTGGCCACGACGAACAGCTGGTCGCCATAGACGTCGACCTTCGGCGTCTGGCGGGCGCTGAGCGCGTCCTCGATCGCCAGCGGGTGCAGGTGGAACGCCTGCCGCAGCACCTCGAGCTCGGCTTCGTCGGGCTCGACCAGGCCGATCCACACGAACTCGTCGCCGCGCGGCTTCAGGCCCTCGGGATCGGCCAGGTCGAGGGCGCGGACGGGCTTGCCGTCGAGATAGGCGCAGGCGGCGACGACGCTCATGGGCGGAGGCTCAAATCAGTGCGCGGCGACGTAGGCGTCGATCTGGGCCAGGCGCGCGGCCTTCTCGGCCTCGCTCAGGAACGAGCCGGCGAAGCTGTTCCTGGCCAGGGTCACGATCTCGTCGCGGGTCAGGCCCACGGCCTGGGCGGTGGCCAGATAGTTCTCCAGCAGGTAGCCGCCGAAATAGGCCGGGTCGTCGGAATTGACCGTGGCCTTTAGGCCGAGCGCCAGCATCGTCTTCAGCGGGTGGACGTCCAGGCTGGGCACGCCGCACAGCTTCAGGTTCGACAGCGGGCAGACCGTCAGGGTGACGCCGTCCTTGACCAGGCGCGCGGTCAGGGCCTCGTCCTCCAGGGCGCGGTTGCCGTGGTCGATGCGGTCGACCTTCACCAGATCGATGGCTTCCCAGACATAGGCGGGCGGGCCTTCCTCGCCGGCGTGGGCCACGACCTTGAGACCCAGGTCCCGGGCGGCCTGCAGCACGCGGGCGAACTTGGCTGGCGGGTGGCCGACCTCGGAGCTGTCCAGGCCCACCCCGGCCAGCTTGTTCAGCCACGGCTTGGCCAGTTCCAGGGTCTCGAAGGCGCTGTCCTCCGACAGGTGGCGCAGGAAGCAGAGGATCAGCTTGCTGGTCACGCCCAGCGTCTTCTCGGCCTCGTCCATGCCGGCCAGCAGGCCTTCCATGACGACGCCGAAGGCGATCCCGCGATCGGTGTGGGTCTGGGGATCGAAGAAGATCTCGGCGTGGGTCCCGCCATCGGCCGCCAGGCGCTTGAAATAGGCCAGGGCCAGGTCCTTGAAGTCCTCGGCGGTCCGGAGCACCCCAGCGCCCTGGTAATAGATGTCCAGGAAGTCCTGCAGGTTCGAGAACTGATAGGCCGCCCGGATCTCGTCGACCGACTTGAAGGGCAGGGTGATCCCGTTGCGCTGGGCCAGCGCGAACATGAGTTCCGGCTCGAGGCTGCCCTCGATGTGCATGTGCAGCTCGGCCTTGGGCAGGCCGCGAACGAAGGTGGCGAAAGCGGTGTCGGTCATGGGGGAGTTATGGGCCGGCGAGGCGGCGACGATCAACCATCGCGCAGATTTTGTCGCCGAAATCCGCTAGCGACGTGGTCAATGGCCGGTTAAGTTGAGTTGTGGAGTAGAGGGGGCTTACGGTTGACTATTTCCCAGGCGTTGATGCCCGGCGTTCCGCTTGTTGAGTCCATGCTGCTCCAGGCGTCGCTGGGCCAGATGGACCTCACTGAACGTGAGCGCGCCATCGCCCTACAGGTTCATGACCAGGGTTTCGCGGTCATGGATTTTCCGGACGACGACCTCGACGCCCGCATCGAACGGATCAAGGCCGATCTGACGCCCCGCTACGACTTCGCCGGCTGGCGCGCGGCGGGCTGGGCGGCCAATGACGGCCTCAGGGTGCAGGACGCTTGGCGCACGAACGAGGATGTGCGCGCCATCGCCGCCAACCAGACAGTGCTGGACCTGCTGTCCAAGCTGTATGGACGCCGGGCTTTTCCGTTCCAGACCCTGAACTTTCCGGTCGGCACCCAGCAGCACGTCCATTCGGACTCGGTCCATTTTTCCAGCGTGCCGGAGCGTTTCATGTGTGGCGTCTGGCTGGCCCTGGAGGACATCCACGAAGACGCCGGCCCGCTTGTGTACTATCCAGGCTCGCACCGGTGGCCGATCCTCTACAACGACGCGATCGGCCGGGTGGCCGCGGCGAACACGGTCGATTTCGCCCAGCCGCCCTATGAAGCCGCCTGGCGCGCGCTGATCGAAGCCACCGGGACGCGACCCGAATACTTCCGCCCCAAAAAGGGCCAGGCACTAATCTGGGCGGCCAATCTGCTGCATGGCGGCAGCCGCCAGAACGATCCCGAGCGGACACGTTGGTCGCAGGTGACCCACTATTACTTCGAGAACTGCGCCTACTACACGCCGGCCTTCTCGGACCCGCTGGCCGGCAATCTCGACCTGCGGACCATCATCGATGTGGCGACCGGCGCCGTCGCGCCCAACATCTACGTCGATCGGCCGATCGCCGAGGTTGCGCGCGGCGGCTCAAACGCCCTCGCCAGGAAGGTGATGCGCCGCCTGCGCCTGGACCGCTGGCGATCCCCCTTCAGCTTTGGCCCCCCTAAGGACTTCGATCCGGCGCTGTATCTCGTCCTGAACCCCGACGTGGCCGCGGCCGGCGTTGAGCCGCGCGCCCATTATGCACGCCATGGCGCGCGCGAGCGGCGGCGATACAAATAGCTTTACGACATCGGCGGCGCCGGCGGCGGCGGGCCTTCGGGAAGCGGGATGAACTCGTCGTGGTCGAGGTCGGGCAGTTTCATGCGGCCGGCCTTCCAGTCGGCCTTGGCCTGCTCGATGCGGTCCTTGGACGAGGAGACGAAGTTCCACTCGATGAAGCGCGGGCCGATCGGCTCGCCGCCCAGCAGCATGACGGTCGAGGGCTCCAGGGCCTTGAACACCACCGTCTCGCCGGGCGCGAACACGGCCATCTGGGTGGCGTCGAGCACGCGGTGATCGACCTCGACGCGGCCCGAGGCGACATAGGCGGCGCGCTCGGAATATTCGGCCGGCAGGGCGGCCGTGGCGCCGGCCTCCAGCTCCCAGTGCACATAGAATAGCGGTGAAAAGACCGGCACATTGGCCTTGGCGCCGAACGCCTCGCCGGCGATCAGTCGGGCCTTCATGCCGCCGCCCTCGTAGTAGGGGAGGTCGGTCGGGCCCTCGTGGTGCGTGAAGCTGGGGGCGATCTCCTCATATTCCTGGGGCAGGGCGATCCAGGCCTGCATCCCGTCCATGCGGCCGCCGTGCTCGCGCAGGCCCTCGAAGCGTTCGGAGTGGGTGATGCCCGAGCCGGCGGTCATCCAATTGACCTCGCTGGGCTTGATCACCGCCAGGGAGCCGACGCTGTCGCGGTGGGTGATCTCGCCCTCGAACAGATAGGTCAGGGTCGACAGGCCGATATGCGGGTGCGGGCGCACGTCGGCGCTCTTGGCGAAGCCCGGATCGAAGGCGGCCGGGCCCATGTGATCGAGGAAGGTGAACGGCCCGACCATGCGGCGGGCGTGGAACGGCAACACCCGGCCGACCTCGAAATTGCCGAGGTTGTGGCGGCGGGCGTCGAAGACGAGGTCGATCATGGGAGCTCCGGGCGGTGGCGCGCGCGGAGCTTAGCGGGGACTCGTCCGGGATGCTTGTCGAAAACGGTCGAAAAGCGTCTGCTGCGGCGTCGAGGAAGGGGGAGACCATGGAGACGCCCGAAGACCAGCTGGCCGCCTTCGCCGCCCGCTACGCACCCGAGATCGCCGAACGCGGCCTGGCCGCCATCGCCCGCATGCGCCAGAGGATGCCCGGCGCCCACCGGCTGGTCTATGACAACTACAACGCCCTGGCCGTCGGCTTCGCCCATGGCGATCGGGCCAAGGACGCGTTCGTCTCGATCGCCTTCTATCCGCGCTGGGTGACGCTGTTCTTTCTGTACGGGAGCGGCCTGGACGATCCGGCCGGCGTGCTGAAAGGCCAGGGCGCCCGCGTGCGTCACGTGGTGCTGGACTCCGTCGAGGATCTGGAGCGGCCCGAGATCGTCGCCCTGCTGGACCAGGTCCTGGCGCGCCATGGCGTGGCGAGCGGGACGGATGGTCCGCTGATCATCAAGTCGATCTCGCCCAAGCAGCGGGCGCGGCGGCCGGGGGCTGGGGTCTGAAGGCGAGCAATGCCTTACCATCGTCATCCCGCGCATGAAGCGCGGGATGACGGGTTTTTGAGGCTCTTACCCCAGCGGGCTCACATACGGGCTGATCAGGCCCAGCGGCACGGCCGTCGAGTTCTTGACGCCGCGGATCACGATGCGGCTCTCGATATTGCTGACCAGGCCCAGCGACAGCAGCTTGTCGCGCAGGAATTCGTCGAAGGCGCGCATGTCGCGGGTGACGATCCGCATCTCGTAGTCGGCCGCCCCGGTCACGGTGGCGCACTGCACGACCTCGGCCCACTTGGCGACGGCCTGTTCGAACGTGTCCAGATTTTCCTTGGTCGGAAGGGACAGCTTGACGGTGCAATAGACCTCGAAGCCCAGGCCCAGCTTCTCGCGGTCCAGGATCGTGACGCGACGCTGGATGACGCCGGCGTCTTCCAGGCGCTTGATCCGGCGCCAGCAGGGGCTGGACGACAGGCCCACGCGTTCGGCGATCTCGGCGACGGACAGTCCGGCGTCGTGCTGGATCAGATCGAGGATCTTGGCATCCACGGCGTCGAGTTGTTCGGACAAGAAATTCCTCCCCCCAGAGGGCGTTGACGCTCCATTTTTGCGCAAAACGGCCATGACTCGGGCACGCCTTGGGCAAACAATTTCCGTGCTTCTATAAGATATTGCTTCAAGGCCGGGAAGCCCCGGGAGGAAAAAAATTGCCATGCGGCACTCGGAAGTCACGCTCGACGACAAATATGTGCTCGAAGATGGTCGGGCTTTCATCACTGGCGTGCAGGCGCTGCTGCGGGTCCTGCTGGACCGCAAGCGCCTCGATCGCCTGGCCGGGCTGAACACCGGGGGCTATCTTTCCGGCTATCGCGGCTCGCCGCTGGGCGGGCTGGACCAGCAGGCCGCGCGCATCAAGAAATTGCTGACCGCCCACGACGTGGTCTTCCAGGAAGGCCTCAACGAGGATTTGGCGGCCACCGCCGTCTGGGGCAGCCAACAGGCGAATCTTTTCCCCGGCGCCCTCTACGACGGCGTGTTCGGCATGTGGTACGGCAAGGCGCCCGGCGTTGACCGCACCGGCGACGTCTTCAAGCACGCCAACTTCGCCGGGACCTTCCCGACCGGCGGGGTGCTGGCGGTGGCCGGCGACGACCACGGCTGCAAGAGCTCGACCCTGCCGTCGCAGTCGGAGTTCGCCTTCCAGGACTTCGAGATGCCGGTGCTGTCGCCGGCCGACGTGCAGGAGGTGCTGGACTACGGGATCCTGGGGATTTCGCTGTCGCGCTTCTCGGGCCTGTGGACGGGCATGATCGCCCTGGCCGACACCATGGACTCGGGCGTGACCATCGACGTCTCGCTGGACCGCCACAAGCTGATTATTCCCGACTTCCCGTTTCCGCCCGGCGGTCTCGGCATCCGGCTGAAGGACCAGCCGATGGAGAAGGAGCGGCGGATGCGGCTGCACAAGCTGCCCGCCGCCCTGGCCTTCGCCCGCGCCAACGGGATCGACCGCGTGGTGCTGGGCGCCTCGCATGTGCGGGTGGGCAAGGCGCGTCTCGGCATCGTCTGCCAGGGTCAGGCCTATAAGGACGTGCTGGAGGCCTTCACGGCCATGGGCATGACCCTGCAGGAGGCCGCCGACCTGGGCGTCTCGATCTACAAGGTCGGGATGCCCTGGCCGCTGGAGCCCGTCGGCCTGCGCGCCTTCGCCGCCGGCCTCGAGACCCTGATGGTCATCGAGCACAAGCGCGCCCTGATCGAGCCCCAGGCGCGCGCGGCGCTCTACGACCTGCCCGCCCAGGCGCGTCCCCGCATCATCGGCAAGACCGACGAGAAGGGCGGGCCGCTGCTGTCGGAGCTGGGCGCGCTGTCGGTCGCCGAAATCGCCCTGGCCATCTACGACCGCCTGCCGGACGGTCCGCACATGGAACGGGCCCAGGCCTATCTGAACCGGGTCAGCGCCGCCGGCGTCGCCGCCGTCAGCCTGGCGGCCGATCAGGCCCGCAAGCCGTTCTTCTGCTCGGGCTGCCCGCACAACACCTCGACCAAGCTGCCGGAAGGCAGCCGGGCGCTGGCCGGCATCGGCTGCCACTACATGGCCGGGTTCAACGACCCGATGACCGACCTCAACACCCACATGGGCGGCGAGGGCCTGACCTGGGTGGGCGCCTCGCCGTTCACCTCGGAAAAGCACGTCTTCCAGAACCTGGGCGACGGCACCTACAATCACTCCGGCTCGCTGGCGATCCGGGGCGCGGTCGCGGCCAAGACCAACATCACCTACAAGCTGCTCTATAACGACGCCGTGGCCATGACCGGCGGTCAGCGGGCCGAGAGCGGCTTCACCCCCGCCCAGATCACCCGCCAGCTGGCGGCCGAGGGCGTAGCCAAGACCGTCATCGTGGTCGATGACCTCAAGCGCTACGAGGGCGTCACCGACCTCGCCCCCGGCGTCGAGATCTTCCCGCGCTCGGACCTGATGCGCGTGCAGGAGATGCTGCGCGAGACGCCCGGGACCACGGTGCTGCTCTACGACCAGACCTGCGCCACCGAGAAGCGCCGGCGCCGCAAGCGGGGCTCGATGCCCAAGGCGGCCCAGCGCGTCTTCATCAACCCGCTGGTCTGCGAGGGCTGCGGCGACTGCTCGGTGAAGTCCAACTGCGTCTCGGTCGAGCCGCTGGCGACCGAATTTGGCCGCAAGCGCAAGATCAACCAGTCCAGCTGCAATCAGGACTATTCCTGCGTCGAGGGCTTCTGTCCGTCGTTCATCACGCTGGAGGGCGCCGAAAACGCCCAGTCCAAGAAGACGCCCGCGCCCCTGACCGCCGAGTCGACGCCGTTGCCGGTGTTCGAGCCGCTGACCGGGGTGCGCAAGATCCTGTTCACCGGCGTCGGCGGCACCGGCGTCACCACCGTGGCCTCGATCCTGGCCATGGCCGCCCACATCGACGGCCGCGCCGGCAGCGTCGTGGACATGACGGGTCTGGCCCAAAAGGGCGGCTCGGTGTTCAGCCACGTCAAGATCGGCGAGACCGAGGAGACCATCGTCGGCGGCCGGGTGCCCGCCGCCAGCGCCGACGTGCTGATCGCTTGCGATCTGCTGGTGGCGGCCTCGCCCGAGGGCCTGTCGCTCTACGCCAAGGACCGCACGCGGGCCTTCGGCAACAGCGACTTCGCCCCGACCGCCGACTTCGTCACCAGCCGCGACATCCGCTTCGACAGCGGGGCCATGGCGCGGCGGGTCAAGGGCGCGACCAACACCTTCGACGCCTGTCCGGCCCAGCACCTGGCCGAGAGCCAGTTCGGCGACGCCATCTACGCCAACATGATCATGGTCGGCTTCGCCTGGCAGCGCGGGGTGATCCCGGTCTCCAGCCGCGCCCTCTATCGGGCGATCAAGCTGAATGGCGTCGACGCCGAGGCCAATCTCGCCGCCTTCGAGCTGGGTCGTCGCGTGGCCCACGATCCGACCTCGGTGGCGGTGAAGGAAGACAAGGTCGCCACGCCCGAGACCATGCCGCTGGACGACCTCATCGCCCACCGCGTTCGCGAGCTGACCGCCTATCAGAACGCCGCCTACGCCCAGCGCTACGCCGACAAGATCGCCAAGGTCCGCGCCGCCGAGGTCGCTGTCTCCGGCGCGGACTCGGCCCTGCCGCTGACCCGCGCGGCGGCGACCAATCTCCACAAGCTGATGGCCTACAAGGACGAGTACGAGGTCGCCCGTCTTTATACGGACGGACGCTTCGCGGCCGAGCTGGCCGGGACCTTCAAGGGCGGCAAGGCCAAGGTCTGGCTCTCCCCGCCGCTGCTGGCCCCCAAGGGCGCCGACGGCAAGCCCCGGAAGATCGCCTTCGGCGGCTGGATGCTGGACCTGGCCTTCCCGATGCTGGCCAGGATGAAGGGCCTGCGCGGCGGCGCGCTGGACATCTTCGGCCATACCGAGGAGCGCAGGATGGAGCGCGGCCTGATGGCGTCCTACGAGACGACGCTGGACCGCCTGTCGGCCGGTCTCTCGACCGAGAGCCTGCCGCTGGCGATCAAGATCGCCGAGATCCCCGGCCAGATCCGAGGCTTCGGCCACGTCAAGGACGCCTCCGTCGCGACGGCCAAGGCGGCCGAGGAGAAGCTGTGGGAAAGGTGGGGCGGGGCGGCTTAGGGGGCTACCCGCTCCCTTCCCCCTCGATGGGGGAAGGGCCGGGGATGGGGGTGACCTGCTGAGATGGGTCCGCGTCCGGCTTCCACCGCCGCGCCACCCCCACCCAACCCTCCCCCATCAAGGGGGAGGGCGCTCTGTTCCGCGCGGCTTTTACGTGATCCTGTATGCGGTCATGGAGCGGCGCGTTCGCATTCGCGCCGTCAAGCATTCGGCGACGCTAAATGACCCAGGACTTCGATTTCGACGCCGTCGTTGTTGGGGCGGGGGCCGTGGGCCTGGCCTGCGGCTACGCGCTGTCGCGGCGCGGCCTGATCGTGGCGGTGCTGGAAGAGCAGGGCCACATCGGCCAGGGCGTCTCGTCGCGCAATTCCGAGGTGATCCATGGCGGGCTCTACTATCCGACCGGCTCGCTGAAAGCCAAGCTGTGCGTCCAGGGCCGGCGGCTTCTCTACGCGTTCCTGGACGCTCACGGCGTCGCCTATAAGCGCTGCGGCAAGCTGGTGGTGGCCACCAGCGAGGACGAGATCCCGCGCCTCGACGCGATCCGGGACCAGGCCCTGGCCAATGATGTCGAGGGCATGGAGAAGCTCACCGGCGGCCAGGCCCGCGCCCTGGAGCCTGGTCTCAACGCCCACGCGGCGTTGCTGTCGCCGCAGAGCGGGGTCTTCGCCAGCCACGACTACATGCTGGCCCTGCACGGCGAGATCGAGGCCGCCGGCGGGGCGGTGGTTCTGTCCACGCCGTTCGAGGGCGCCGAGCCGATCGCGGGCGGCGGCTTTACCGTGCGGGCGGGCGGCGTCGATCCGACCCGCCTGACCTGCCGCCTGCTCGTCACCGCGCCGGGGCTGTCGGCGCAGGCGGTCGCCGGACGCATCGAGGGTTATCCCGCCGATCGCATCCCCCAGGCCCACTACGGCAAGGGCGTTTATTTCCGCCTGACCGGCAAGGCGCCTTTCCAGCGGCTGATCTATCCGCCGCCGATCCACGGGGCTCTGGGCACGCACTACCGCAACGACCTGGGCGGCCAGGCGGTGTTCGGGCCGGACCTGGAATACGTGCCCGCGCCCGACTATTCGGTCGACCCGGCCCGGGCCGAGGCCTTCGCGGCCTATATCCGCAAGTTCTGGCCGGGCCTGCCGGACGGCGCGCTGGCGCCCGACTACGCCGGGGTGCGGCCCAAGCTGCACGGACCGGACGAGCCCCAGCCCGACTTCCAGCTTCGCGGCGTCGAGGATCACGCCCTGCCCGGCCTGATGGCCCTGTTCGGCATCGAAAGCCCCGGGCTGACCAGTTCGCTGGCGATCGGCGAGGCGGTCGCGGCGGCCTTGCTGGATTAGATCCGCGCTTCCCAACGCCGATCTCCCCGGCGAATGCCGGGGTCCAGATCGAGCCCACGACCGTCTGCGGAGCGGTGCGGGCGCATCTCGCATGATCCCCAGACGCTCAGGATGAATCTTGGCCCCGGCGTTCGCCGGGGAAACGGAGGAGATCACGAGGATGAACCTTTCCCGATGCTCAACCTCGGCTCAGCCCTGAAAAAAGGGCCGGCATGAACCTTTGTTCACGGTTGGCCTCGCCAAAGCTCGTGCTAGCAATTCCGACTTCGGAGTTTCTGGGTTTGGGGCGTTCCATGGGTTTCAAGGTCAAGGCGCTGGTCGGCGCCGTGTCGGCGGTCGCGCTCGCGGCGGCCCTGTCTTCCACCGTGATGTCTTCGGCCGCGATGGCCGCGACCCAGGCGCTGCCGTCCCTGGCCGAGCCGTCCCTGTCGCCGGACGGTAGCGAGATCGCCTTCGCCTCGGGCGGCGACCTCTGGACCGCGCCCGCCGCTGGCGGCCAGGCGCGGCTGCTGGTCACCGATCCGGCCACGGAGTCGCGGCCGCTGTATTCGCCCGACGGCAAGTCGCTGGCCTTCGTCTCGACCCGCTCGGGCGTGGCCAACATCTATATCCTGACCCTGGCCACCGGCGAGGTGCGCCGCCTGACCTATGGCGATAGCGCCGAGGGGCTGGACGGCTGGTCGCGCGACGGCCAGTGGATCTATTTCACCTCGGGGATCAACGATGTCGGCCGCCAGGGCGACATCTTCCGCGTCGCCGCCTCGGGCGGCACGCCGCTGGAAGTCAGCCGCGAGCAGTTCCTGGCCGAGTTCGAATCCGCGCCCTCGCCGGACGGCAAGTCGATCGCCCTGATGGCCAAGGGCCTGTCGAACAGCCAGTGGTGGCGCAACGGCGGGGCCCATATCGACGAGACCGAGCTGTGGCTCAAGCCCATCGACGGCGGCGCCTACCGCAAGCTGCTGCCCGAGGGCGCCAAGCACGCCTGGCCGATGTGGACCCCGGACGGCAAGGCCATCTTGTACATGAGCAACGAGGGCGGGACCGAGAACCTCTGGAAGTTGCCGCTGGGCGGTCAGCCCAAGAAGGTGACGGGCTTCACTGACGGCCGCGTGCTGTGGCCGACCATCGGCTATGACGGCAAGACGATCGTGTTCGAGCGCGACTTCGCCATCTGGTCGCTGGACACCGCCAGCGGCAAGGCGACCAAGGTCCCGATCGTGCTGCACGGCGCCCCGGCGGCGGCGGGCGAGGAGCACAAGAACGAAACCAGCTTCGACGACCTGGCCCTGTCGGCCGACGGCAAGAAGGTGGCGATCATCGCCCACGGCGAGGTGTTCGCCGCCTCGACAAAGGAGGGCGGGGCGGCCCAGCGCGTCACGCGCACGCCGATCGTCGAGCACGACCCGGCCTGGTCGGCCGACAGCAAGCGCGTGGTCTATGTGTCCGAGCGCGATCGCGCGGCCAATCTCTACGCCTACGACTTCGCCAGCGGTCAGGAGACGGCGCTGACCACGGGGACGGCGCGCAGCACGGTCCCGACCTTCTCGCCCGACGGCAAGAGCCTGGCCTATGTGCGCGACGGCAAGGAGCTGCGGGTCATCAGCTTCGATGCGGCCGGCAAGGCCACCGGCGATCGCCTGCTCTACACTGGCCCGCTGGGCGGCTATGACGACACCCCGATCACCTGGTCGCCGGACAACCGCTGGCTGGCGTTCACGGTCACCGACCGCAAGGCCTTCGACAATGTCCATGTCGTGCCCGTCGAGGGCGGGCCGGCGCGGCCGGTGACGTTCCTGGCCAACGGCCAGGTCGGCAAGACCGCCTGGTCGCCGGACGGCAAGTATCTGCTGGTCGACATGGCCCAGCGCAGCGAGGACGCGCGGATCCTGCGCGTCGACCTGCTGCCCAACGTGCCGAAATACAAGGAGGACGCGTTCCGCGACCTCTTCAAGCCGGTCGAGGCGCCCGACAAGTCGCCGACCGATCCCAAGACCGAACCCAAGGCCGAGCCGGCCAAGTCCGCCGACGCGCCGGCCAAGCCGGTCGCCGCCGCCGACAAGCCGGCGGGCGCCAAGAAGAAGGTCGAGCCCGTCCGGATCGTCTTCGAGGGCCTGCGCGAGCGCGCCGCCTTCCTGCCCCTGGGCCTGGACGCCAGCGATCCGGTGATCAGCCCCGATGGCAAGACCCTGGTGTTCAAGGCCCGCAACGCCGGCCAGACCAACTACTACAGCTACAGCCTCGACGAGCTGGCCAAGGAGCCGCCCACCCCGGTGCAGCTGACCGCCAGCCGCAAGTCCAAGACCGCGCTGGCCTTCACCCCCGACAGCAAGGAGGTCTACTTCCTGGAGGGGGGCTCGATCGTCTCCACGCCGATCGAACAGCCCAAGCTGAAGCCCCTGGCGGTGAACGCCGAGCTGGACGTCGACTTCGACGTCGAGAAGACGGTGGTCTTCGAACAGGCCTGGGGCGTGCTGAATCGCGGCTTCTACGACGGCAAGTTCCACGGCAGGGACTGGGAAGCCCTGCGTCGCAAATGGGAGCCCTATATCGCTGGGGTTCGCACCGGCGACGAGCTGCGGCGCGACATCAACCTCCTGATCGGCGAGCTGGACGCCTCGCACTCGGGGATCAGCAAACAGCCGGAACCGTCGGCGATCGCCCCGCGCGCGGCCAATCTGGGCCTGCGCTTCGAACGCGAGGCCTATGAGGCCGGTAAGGGGCTGGTGATCCGCGAGGTCGTGGCCCTGGGACCGGCGGCGCTGGAAGGCTCGATCAAGCCGGGCGAGACCCTCGTCGCGGTCAATGGCGAGACGCTGAGCCCCGGCGTCAACCTGGACCGCCTGCTGCGCGGCCAGGCCGGCAAGCGCACGGTGCTGACCATCGCCGACGCGGCGGGCAAGCGGCGCGAGGCGGTCGTGCGGCCGGTCTCGACCGCCACGGCCTCGGGCCTCGTCTATCGCCAGTGGGTCAACGCTCGCCGGGCCTATGTCGACAGGATCAGCGGCGGTCGGCTGGGCTATGTGCACATCGCCGACATGTCGGACGGCTCGCTGGACCAGCTCTATATCGACCTCGACGCCCAGAACCAGGGCAAGGAAGGCGTGGTCGTCGACGTCCGCAACAACAATGGCGGCTATGTCAACGGCCGGGTGATCGATGTCTTCGCCCGCCGCAACTACCTGATGATGACGCCGCGCGACCGCTTCCCGACCCCGAGCCGCCAGGCGCTGGGTCAGCGGGCCCTGGGTCTGCCGACGGTGCTGGTGACCAACGAGTCGTCGCTGTCGGACGCCGAGGACTTCACCGAGGGCTACCGCGCCCTGGGCCTGGGCAAGGTGGTCGGCAAGCCGACGGCCGGCTGGATCATCTTCACCGGCGGCCGTCAGCTCTTGGACGGCTCGTCGGTGCGCCTGCCGTTCATCCGCATCGACGACCTACGCGGCCAGAACATGGAAGGCCATCCGCGTCCGGTGGACGTGACCGTCGAGCGGCCGCTGGGCGAGACCCTGGAGGGCAAGGACGCGCAGCTGGACGCGGCGGTGAAAGCGCTGCTGGGGAAGTGACGACTTAGCGCCCCCTCCGTCACGAGGCTTCGCCTCGCGCCACCTCCCCCGTTTCACGGGTGAGGAGAAGGTTTCTCCTCCCCCGCGCGCGGGGGAGGTGGATCGGCGCCGAGAGGCGACGAGACGGAGGGGGCGCTTGTCGGATCACCGAGCCCCTCTCGTGTTGACACCGGGGTCGCCGCCCACGATGGTCGCGGCCCTTAGCGTCCGGAGCCCGCCTTGACCAACCTGCTGCACGCCATGCTGGGCAAGGGGCTGGGCGGTCTGGAGCAGGTGTTCCTCGACTACCAGCCGATCCTGGAGGCCTGGGCCGCCAAGCACGGCGGGCGCTGCGTCGGCGTGGCGCGCAAGGGCGGCAAGGTGGCCGAGCGGGAAGCCTCGCGCACGCCGCCCCTGGCGGTGATGCCGGCCCTGACCGACTGGGATCCCGTGACGGTCGGCGCGGCGCGGGCCTTGGTCAAGGCCGTCGCGCCCGATCTGATCCTCAGCCATGGCCAGCGCCCGGCGCGCCTGTTCGCCAGGGCCGCGCCGGCCAAGGTCGTCCAGGCGGTGTGCCTGCACAAGCCGTCGTTCGACGTCACGCCCGGAACCCACTATCTGGCCGTCGGCCAGCATCTGGCCCGGCTGGCGATCGAGCGGGGCGCGCCGGCGGACCATGTCTGGTTCATCCCCAACGCCGTGACCCCGCCCAGCGTCACAGCCCATCCGCTGGCCCGGGACGACGGGCCTGTGAAGATCGTGGCCGCCGGTCGACTGCACCCCAAGAAGGGCTTCGACGTCCTGATCCGCGCCGTCGGCAAGCTGCGCGCTTGGGACTATGACGTCCGCTGCGAGATCGCCGGCGAGGGCGACGAGCGCGGCGCGCTGGAGGCCCTGATCGGCGAGCTGGACCTGGCGTCGCGCGTGACCCTGACGGGCTGGACCCGCGACGTCGCCGGCTTCCTGGCCCAGGGCGACGTCTTCGCCTTTCCCTCGCACCAGGAGGGCTTTCCCCTGACCCTGCTGGAAGCCATGGCCGTGGGCTTGCCGGTGGTGGCGACCGAGATCGACGGGCCGAACGAGATCCTGAAGGACGGCGTCACCGGTCGCCTCGTGCCCGACGACGACCCGGACCGTCTGGCCGAGGCGCTGGGCGAGCTGATCAGCGATCGCGAGGCCGCGCGCGGTTACGGCCGGGCCGCGCGGGATCTGGTGCTGAGCCAATACGGTCCCGACCAGCTGGCGCGGCGCTTGGAAGCGGCGCTCGACGGAATTCTATCGCGGGCTTGATGCGAAGCGCGCTTGGGCGTATGACCCCCGTCCGTCCTGGCGATGGCTGGGTAGCTCAGATGGTTAGAGCGGTGGATTCATAACCCACAGGTCGGCGGTTCGATCCCGCCCCCCGCCACCAGGACGGACTGTTTTCCTCGACAATTGAGCGGCTTGGGTCAGGTCGAGACCGGGAAGACCCGCGTCTGCTTGACCACGCCATAGGCGAAACTGGTGTCGATCGAGGCGATGCCCGGGATGGCGTGCAGCTTGCGGCGCATGAAGTCCTCATAGGCCTCCAGACTGTCGACGATGACGCGCAACAGATAGTCGTCGCCACCCGCCAGCAGGAAGCAGTCGAGGATCTGATCGATCCGCGCCACCGCCGCCTCGAAGCCGGTGATCAGGTCCTGGCCGTGGCGGTCGAGGCGCACGCGGACGAACACGGTGATCGGCAGGCCGTAGGCCTTCTGGTCGACCAGCGCGGTATAGCCCGTGATGACGCTGGCCGTTTCCAGATTACGGACCCGCCGCAGGCAGGGCGAGGGCGACAGATTCACCCGCTCGGCCAGCTCCTGGTTGGTCAGGCGTCCGTCCTTTTGCAGCTCTCGGATGATCTGGCGGTCCTTGGCGTCCATCTCGGCCTTCCGTGGCAGGATCTGCTAAAATATGCCCTCAGGATGGCAGGGTTCGCAATCCGATCGATCTCAAACGGCGTCATGGTCGCTTCAACAGGGAGCTATCGGATGCGTCAAGATCAAGCCGGCTTCGCCACGCGAGCGATCCATGCGGGATACGATCCCGCCGAAGCGCAGGGCGCGCTGACGCCGCCGCTGCACCTGACCTCGACCTTCGCCTTCGAGAGCGCCGAAGCCGGCGGCGAGATGTTCGCCGGAACCCGCGAGGGGCACTTTTATTCGCGGATCTCGAACCCGACGACCGACCTCCTGGAACGGCGGCTGGCCAGCCTGGAAGGCGCGGAGGCCGCGGTCGCCACCGCCTCGGGCATGGGCGCGATCACGGCCACGCTGTGGAGCTTTCTGAAGGCCGGCGACGAGGTGATCACCGACCAGACCCTCTATGGCTGCACCTTCGCCTTCCTGCGCGACGGCCTGACCCGCTTCGGCGTGACGGTCCGCCAGGTCGACATGACCGAGCCCGACGCGCTGGCGGCGGTCATCTCGGAGAAGACGCGGATTGTCTATTTCGAGACCCCGGCCAATCCGAACATGCGCCTCGTCGACATCGCGGCCATCGCCGACATCGCGCGGGCGGCGGGGGCCAAGGTGGTGGTCGACAACACCTACGCCACGCCGGTGATCACCCGCCCGATCGCGCTGGGCGCCGACATCGTCGTGCACTCGGCCACGAAATATCTGGGCGGCCACGGCGACCTCGTCGGCGGCGTGGCCGTCGGCGGGACCGAGGACATGGCGCGGGTGCGCCTGTGCGGGGTGAAGGACATGACCGGGGCCGTGATGTCGCCGTTCACGGCCTTCCTGGTGCTGCGAGGCCTGAAGACGCTGTCGCTGCGCATGGCTCGACACGCGGCCAGCGCCGAAACCGTGGCCCGCTGGCTGGACGCGCATCCAGCCGTCGAGCGCGTCTTCTATCCGGGTCTGGCCGGCTTCGCGCAGCGGGCCCTGGCCGAGCGGCAGATGGCGCTGGGCGGCGGCATGATCGCCTTCGAGCTGAAGGGCGGCCACCAGGCGGGCGTGTCGATGATGAACCGCCTGGCGCTGATCCGTCGGGCGGTCTCGCTCGGCGACGCGGAGACGCTGATCCAGCATCCGGCCAGCATGACTCACTCGCCCTATACGCCCGAGGAGCGGGCGGCGGCGGGCATCGGCGAGGGGCTGGTGCGGCTGTCGGTGGGGCTGGAGGAGGTCGCCGATATCCTGCGCGATCTCGACGCGGCGCTGGAGGTCCGAAAGGTCGCGGCGATGGCCTGAGCGTCGCCGCGGCGTTAACCTTCCCTACAAAATTCCTACGCCTGCACGGCCGATTAACCGCGCCGTGCGTTTATCCTCCCATGTCGAAGTTTACGGCGGGCGTGGATCAGGATCGGCGGACATCCGTCCGTGTCCCGACGCGGAGACCAGGAAAGGTGCTGTGCGGCGCCTTCGCCTGGGACTGCGTGATCCGTGACGTCTCCAGCCAGGGCGTCAGGATCCAGATGCTGGCGGGCGCGACGCCTCCGGACCAGATGCAGCTGGTGGATATCGCCGAGGGCCAGGCCCACGACGTGGTCGTCGCCTGGCGCCGCGATCGCGAGCTGGGCCTGCGCATTCTCCGCACCTATGACCTGCGCGGCCTGGCGCCCGCCGCCGCTGGCGTGGCCCGGCGGATCTGGCGCGCGTCCCGGTCCGAAACGGACCCCGGCTGACGTGAAAAAGGCCCCGGTTCCGCCAACCGGGGCCCTTGGAATTTCACGGGGTCGAGGGCCTCTGGCGGGCCCTCACCGTCACTAGACTTTTAGGCCTCGCGCGCGGCTTCGTCGGCCATCGCGCGCACCAGGTCGAGAACCTGGCGACGGACGCGGCCGCGACCGATGCGCGGAAACACCTCGGCCAATTCCAGACCCTCGGGAGTGGTCAGGAACTCCTGGACCACCTTTTCAGCGTGCCGCGTCGCGTCATCGACCTCGGCGCCGCTCATCGGGTCGGCCAGGCCGTCGAAGAAGAACGACACCGGCACCTGAAGTGTACGGGCGATCTCGTAGAGCTTTGACGCGCTGACGCGATTGGCGCCGCGCTCGTATTTCTGAACTTGCTGGAAGGTCAGGCCCAGGGATTCCGCCAACTGTTCCTGGCTGACGCCCATAAGCTTGCGACGCATTCTCACGCGACCGCCGACATGCATGTCGACGGGATTTGGGCGCCGGCCTTCGGTTTCTTCTTTCATCTTTCTTCCGCCTCCAACGGTTGTCCGCAGAACATGACACGACCGTGACGTCGGTGAAAGCGAGGTATGCCGGGCGCGGCGTTAGGTCGCTATGGTCAAGCTTTGCTTTGCGACCGCCTTCTACACGATGTCACGCGTGCAAGGTCCGGGTACCGTGACCACGGTCATCCCAGATGCGCCGCGCCGCCGTTTTCGTGTCATGCAGCCGATAGAGGGTTTCCGCCGCCAGAGTCTCGTCCCGTTCCGCGCCGGCGCCCAACTGCGGGGTCATGGCGCGCTTCACCTGGCGCTGCACGGCGGCGAGGTCGCCGAACGCCATCATGTCCAGCGCGTCGACCTCGTAGCCCACCGGCGATTCGCGGCAGATCGATTCCAGCACGCGCGCCAGCAGCTCTGGGCTGACGGCGATCTCCGAACCGGCCACCACGCCGTACTGGTAGGCGCGTGGAATGCCGACCAGGCGCGTGTCGATCGGCGAATTCAGGATGCCTGGATAGAGCTGCATGTCGATCATGCCCACGAAGCGGGTGACGCCGTGGCGCAGGGCGTGCTCGAACGCCGCCGCCCAGACCTCGAACACGCGCTGGCCCCGGCCCGGCCCCTTGCGATCGCGATAGACCTCGGTGGTGAACAGGCGGGTGGCCTCCCAGACGTCGGGACCCTTCTTGGGGGTCTCGCCCGGGGCGATCAGGTGCGGGAACTTGTCGGCCAACATGCAGCGGTCGTCGGTGGGACGCAGGCGCAGCCCGACCTCGAGCCGCATCTCGTCGTCGAAGCCCAGCAGATAGATGGCGCGATCATCGTCGTAGTCGTCGACCTCGCCGCCATCCAGAACGACCAGGTCGACCCAGCCGTTCTTCTCGACGCACTGGCGGCGGCGCTCCTCGTGCATGGCCCAGAGCTGCGGGCCGTACAGGTGACGGTTCTCGGAAGTGATGATGTGGATCATGGGCCGGCCCCCAGCAGGCGATGACGGGACGGCCTGGATTAGGAGACATGATCCGCCTGGCGGGCGATAGGCCAAACGGCCTATGCGGCCGCGCTTGCCAGCGCGCCAGGACAAGGCCAGCATCCCGCCATGAGCACGCTGTCCGAAGAACGCTACCGCAGTTTCGCGGCCTTCTATCCCTTCTACCTGACCGAACACGTCCATCCGGTCAGCCGGCGGCTGCACGTTGTGGGCACGACGCTGGTGGTGGCGTGTCTGGTTCTGGGCGCGCTGCGCAGCGCCTGGTTCTTCGCGGCCGCGCCGGTGGTCGGCTACGGCTTTGCCTGGGTGGGGCATTTCGTGTTCGAGAAGAACCGGCCGGCGACGTTCAAATATCCGCTCTACAGCCTGATGGGGGACTTCCGGCTGTGGTTCGAGACCGTGACGGGTAAGCGCGGATTCTGAGGCTCATCCGATCGCGCCAAGGCCGTTGAAACGGGCGCGTCGGGTCAACCCGCCTGGCTGAGCAGGCCCAGTTCGCCGGCCTTCATCACCGCTTCCTGGCGCTTGACGACGCCCAGGCGCTTCTTCGCCGCCTCGATGTGATGATGGACCGTGCGGGGCGACAGCTCCAGGATCGCGCCGATCTCCCAGTCGGTCTTGCCCCGGCTGGCCCAGTACAGGCACTGGGCCTGGCGCTCGGAGATCACCCCGTAGTCGGGATTGTCGTCCTGCAGCTCCCAGTGCTTGAGCATGACGGTCCCGAAGACCGTGGCCAGGCTCTCGAGCACGGCGCGGGCGGCGGGGTCGGTGTCGGGCGCGCGGGTCGACATGCGGATCAGCACCTCCTGGCCGGCGGGCCCGAAGACGCGCACCACGAAGCCCTCGTTCATGCCGTGCTCGCCGGCCTCGCCCCACATGGCCTGGGCGCGGCCGTCGCCAAAGGGCTTGGCGTCGCTCCAGGCGAAGGCGCGAGGCGACTTCAGCAGCAGCTTCACGCACGGATCATGGACGACGTAGCGCTCGCCCCAATAGCGCTGATCCCAGGCGTCGAAGTCCTGGCGGCTCAGGGTCGGCGGTTCCCTGCCGTAGCGTTCGGCATTGACCAGGGTGGCGCAGAACCGGTCATAGCCGAACGCGCCGATGGCCTGGGCGAAATGGGTCTCGACCTCGCCCGCCGATCCCAGATGCGGCGCTCTGCTAAGGAAGGCCCAGGCCTGTTGTTCGGCGGTGGTCAGCACCCTGCGGGACATCCTGAGGAATACGTCAGGGTAGGCTAGGCCAGGAGTCTCGCGGGCGCCAAGCGACTGCTATCCTGGGTGGCGCCCGGCGCGCGCGTCCAATGGTCGCTGGAGCGTGACGCCGAAAGTGGCAACCGGCTTCGGGGGCGAGCCACGCTCACAAGTATATGATTTAGAGCCTCGACCCAGGATCAGGCGGCGGCTTCGTGACCGCTTTCGGCGTCCTGGTCGTCCTCGTCGGAGAGCAGGGCCGACAGCACGACGGCCAGGCGTTCGGGCTTGATCGGCTTTTCGACCACGTCCTGCATCCCGGCGGCGATGTAGGTCTGGACATCGGCGGGATCGGCGTTGGCGGTCAAGGCGACGATCGGCGTCCGCGCCGGACGGCCGCTCATCTCGCGGATGGCGCGGGTCGCGGCGATGCCGTCCATCCGGGGCATCTTGATGTCCATCAGGATCAGATCGAAGCGGCCGCCGCGGGCCATCTCGATCGCCTCGACGCCGTCGACGGCCTGTTCCGACGTGCATTCGAACATGTCGCACAGCGCTTCGGCGACCATGCGATTGGTGGCGTTGTCATCGACGATCAGGATGTGAGCCGCGCGACCGGCGACGGCGGGTTCGGCCTCCTGGGCCTCGACCGCGGCGGCCGGGGCGACGCTCAGCGAGAAGCCGACCGTCAAGCCCGCGCCGCGATTGGGCTCCGCCGCCAATGGGCCGCCCATCGCGCGCATGATGCGATGAGCCAGGGCCACGCCGACGCAGTGCGCCAATTCGCTGTGATCGCGCAGGCTGACGGCGCTCAGCGGATCGCGCACGCGCGCCAGGCGCTCTTCCAGATGCCCCTCGGTGTTGTCGCGGACCTGACCGTCGAGTCGGATCTTGGCGCCCTCCGCGCGGGCGGTCAGGCGGGCCTCGATCAGGCCCCGGCCGCACGCCAGGGCGTTCTCGATCAGGATGTCGAAGACCTGAAGCAGGCGATCGCCGTCGGCCTCGACGCCGCACTCGGGGTCGCCATCGTAGGACACCAGGAGCATGGAGCCGCCTTCCTGGGCGCGCGGCGCCCAGCGCGCCTCGATCGCGTCGGCCAGATCGCGCAGGCGCATCGGTGCGAGCTTGAAGGTCAGCTGGCCCTGCGCCGAGCGGTGCAGGTCGACGGCGCGGCTCAAGGTCTCGCCCATGTCGCGGCTGGTGTCGCCGATGGCGCGGACGAAGGCGGAGGCGTCGGGCGTCAGGCGCTGATGCTCGAGGCGCTCGGTGATGGCCATGACGCCGTTCAGGTGGGCGCCGACATCGACGGCCATGCGCTCCACCAGGGCCATGGCGTCGCGCGCCTCGCGCTGGCGACGACCGTGGGACTCAAGCAGCGAGGACAGACCGCCGACGCCGAGATAGCGGCCCGCGCCGTCCACGGCGACATAGGCCGAGCGGTGGATCGGCGTGGGGCTCTCGGCCAGCGCCATGACGAAGGCGTTGGAGTCGAGATCGGCCGCGACGATCCGCGGCTCGGGGTCCATGACGTTGGCGATCGGCTGGGTCGCCAGGGTCTCGCCCGCGACGCGCATCATGCCTTTCAGGACGTCGCGGTAGACCAGGCCCACCGGCGCGGCGCCCTCGACGACCGCCAGCGCGGGCAGGGCCGGTTCCGCGTCGAACAGCGCCGCCACCTGACCGCAGGGCGTGGCGGGGCTGATCGGGGCGCGGTGGTCGATGAGGCGGGATAGCGTTTCCATACAGCGCTTCGCTCGGCATTCGGGAGGCGAACATGGACCGAGCGGCCTTGCGGAGTCGTTAAGTCGAGCGCGCTTCTCTTTCTGGGCCTCGCGCGAGGATCGCGCCGCGACGCGAGAGAACATGAAAAAGGGGCGACGGTCAGACCGTCGCCCCCGTTCTCGATGGTTTCGCCAAGCCTACCAGGACTTGGTGATGGCCACGCCATACAGGCGCGGCTCCTGGGTGATCACGTTCGTGAACAGACCCGAGGTGTCGTCGGTCGTATAGGCGTCGACGATCGGGGTCTTGTTGCCCAGGTTCTTCACATAGGCCTCGAGCGTCACACCCCATTCCGGCTTGTCCAGCTTCAGGGTGATGTTGGCGTTGTCCCAGGCCTTCAGGCGGTCGTAGTCGGTGTTGTAGACCCGGGCGAACTGCTGGGTCTGGCGATAGTAGTCGCCGCGCAGGGTGGCGTTCCAGCCGCCCGGCAGGTCGAAGCGGTACTGGGCGCCGACCGAGGCGGTCCAGTGCGGCGAGTTCGGCAGCTCCTTGCCCGCCAGGCTGGAGGCCGTGCCTTCGATCGAATAGCCGGCGCCGTAGTTGTAGAGACCGGTGCCGTTGGCCAGGAAGGCGGCCGTGGCGGCCGGCAGACCCGCGCCGCCGAGCGCGGCCGGAGTCGCCAGGAACGCTTGATAGGCCGCCGCGCCCGAGCAGGCGAAGGGCAGGGTGGCGCCCGCGCCCAGGCCCAGCACCGTGGCGACGCCGGAGGTCGTCAGCACGCAGTTGGCGCCGACGGCGGGCGAGTTGGGACCGACCTTCACGACCGTGTACAGCGGGTTGTTCTGCGTGCGGTTCATGGTGTCGATCGAGCTGACGCCGTCGCCGATCTTGGTGTGCAGATAGCCCAGGTTGGCGTTCAGCTTCAGGTCATGCACCGGCGACCAGATGGTCTCGAACTCTAGGCCGTAGACCTTGGCGTTGACGTTCTCGTTGACCGAGGTGCGGTTGACGATCTTCGAGATCTGATAGCCCTGGTAATCGTAGTAGAAGCCGGTGGCGTTGAAGAGCAGGCTGCCGTGCAGCATCGTGTTCTTGGTGCCGACCTCGATCGCGTTGACGAATTCGGGGTCGAAGGTCTGCTTGACGCCGACCGAGTTGGCCGGGACGCCCGGGTTGATGCCGCCGCCCTTGTAGCCCTTCGAGTAGAAGGCATACAGCAGCGTGTCGTCGGTGAACGACAGGTGCGCCTTGTAGTCGAAGCCGAAGCGGCCGGTCAGCTCGCTGAAGCGGGCGCGCTGGTCGGGGTTGGTCGGGTTCAGCGTCAGGCCGTAGCCGGGCGCCAGCAGCACGGTCGAGAAGTTCTTCACCGCCTTCTTGTCGCGGGTCTGGCGCAGACCCAGGGTGAACTTCAGATCCTCGTTGGCCTGCCAGTACAGTTCGCCGAACAGGGCGTCCGAGGTCAGGGTATAGGGCGTGCGGTTGTCATAGTAGTTGTGGCCGTCGCCGGTCGGCGTGGCCGAGGTGTCGATGCCGATGCAGTTGGCGGTGGTCGCCGGGTTGCAGTTCGGGTTGCCGGTCTTGGAGTAGTTCAGGGCCAGCGACGACAGGGTCAGCGAGTTGCCGATCACGTAATAGTCGGTCAGCGTCCGGTAGGTGAAGTGGATGCCGCCGAAGTTGAAGTTCAGCGGACCGTCGAACGACGACTGCAGTCGCAGTTCCTGGCTGAACTGTTCGGAGCGGCCCGACGAGACGTCGATCGTGGTGAACTTGTTGGTGTTGCCGACCTGCGGGTCGTTGAAGAAGCCGCCCGGCGTGAACGGGGTGTTGTTGAACGGCACCAGCGAGACGGTGCGGTTGTAGTCCTGCTTGGTATAGACCGTGCCCTTGCCGTAGGACGTCATGGCCGTGAAGGCCAGCTTGTCGGTCAGGTCGTAGTTCAGGGTGAACTGGTAGGTGTTCGAGGCCGAGCGATACAGCGGATCCAGGGCGGTCTGGATCTGTTGCAGGTCGGTCGAGGTGGTGTTGCCGGCGTTCACGTCGCCCGAGGTGAAGCCGAAGATGTTGCCCAGCAGGCCGGTCAAGGTGCCGGCGGTGTTGACCGTGCCATAGGCGCTGGAGCCATACAGCGACGAGGGCAGACAGCCCTGCGACAGGAAGATGCGCGACGCGCCGGTGGCGACGCCGCCGACCGTGGCCGGGCCCGGGTCCTTGGTACAGAGCTGCTTGCCGGTGCGGGCGCGGTTGTCGTCCTCGTGGAAGCGCTCCCAAAGGAAGTTGGTGCGCAGCTTCTCGGTCGGGTTGAACATCACCTGGACGCGGGTCGAGTACAGATCCCGGTCGTCGACCTTGTGATTGTTGAAGGTGTTGGTGACGAAGCCGTCGCGGTTCAGCGTGGTGCCGGCGACGCGAACGGCCAGCTTGTCCTCGAAGATCGGGATGTTGACCATGCCGCGATAGCGGGTCGAGCCGTAGTTGCCGACTTCGGCGCGGACATTGGCCTCGAACTTGTCGGTCGGCTTGGCGGTGATCACGTTGACCACGCCGCCGGTGGCGTTGCGGCCATACAGCGTGCCCTGCGGGCCGCGCAGCACTTCGACGCGCTCGACGTCATAGAATTCGGATTCGAACAGGTTGCCCGACTGCTGCGGGGCGTTGTTCATGTGGACGCCGACGCCCTGGTCGGCCGACGCGCCGACCGCCTTGGCCCCGATGCCGCGGATCTGGAAGTTGAAGCTGTTGGTGAAGTTGCTGCGGGCGAAGGTGACGTTCGGAATCGCCTGCTGCAGGTTGGGACCGCCGTCGATCTTCTGCGCGGCCAGGCTGTCCTGGCTGAAGGCCGACACCGCGATCGGCACGTCCTGCAGCGCCTCTTCCTTCTTCTGGGCGGTGACGACCAGTTCCTCGATCACCGTGGTCTGGGCCGCCGGTTGAGCGGGCTTGGCCTGCTGCGCGAACGCGGGGACGGCGAAGCCGGAGATCGCGATCACGGAAGCGCCCATGACCAACAGGCTCCGCATACGCAGAGTTTGCGACATTGAATTCCCTCCCTGAACCCAAGCGGCCCCTTATGGGCGGAGCCTGCGAGGGTCGATGTTTCCTCGGCGCCGTACTGTTTTTCACCACGCGGGCGCACGGCGGGCCCTTCGTGGCATTGGGAGATTGCATACTTGCGTTTGAAAGCTGTCAACTGGCCTGCGTGTAAGTGATCAGCGATAGGTTACGCCTTTTCACTTTCGGAGGGCCTTGTTCTCCTAGGGCGCGTAAGTCACCCTTGAATTAGAAGATCAGGTTTGTCGCGTTCCGCGACGGAAAGTCGCGCTCTGAGTCGCCAATATAGCGGCCAGGATGCGGTTTCCATATATTTCGCGGGCGAAAGACGTCGGCGATGTTCATGTCTGGAGTATCGCCAAAGAGCGCGGTTCGGCCAGGTCGCGCCGCGCCCGAGGTTCCGGGGCGGCCTTGCTTGGTGTAGGGGAGGGCCCATGTTCCCCCTCTTTCAAGTCGAGAGGCCCGCATGAGCCCCACCGAGAGCCAAGCGGCCCTGGTCCTGTTTTCCGGCGGCCAGGACAGCAGCGTGTGCCTGGCCTGGGCGCTGGAGCGCTATGGGCGGGTCGAGACCGTCGGCTTCGACTATGGCCAACGCCACGCCATCGAGATGGAGGCTCGCCAGACCGTGCGTCGCGAGATCGCCGCGCGGTTTCCGCGCTGGGCCGAGCGCCTGGGCGAGGACCACGTGCTCGACATCAAGAGCTTCGGCGCGGTGGCCCAGTCGGCCCTGACCGCCGACCGCGCCATCGAGATGACCGAGCGCGGCCTGCCGTCGACCTTCGTCCCTGGGCGCAACCTGGTGTTCCTGATCTACGCCGCGGCCCTGGCCGACCGACGCGGGATCGACGCCTTGGTCGGCGGCATGTGCGAGACCGACTTCTCGGGCTATCCGGACTGTCGCCGCGACACGCTGGACGCCATGCAAGGCGCCCTGAACCTGGGCATGGATCGGAATTTCCGCGTCGAGACTCCGCTGATGTGGCTGACCAAGGCCCAGACCTGGGCGCTCTCCAAGAGCCTGGGCGGCGAGGATCTGGTCCGGTTGATCGTCGAGGAAAGCCACACCTGCTACCAGGGCGAACGCGGCGAGCTCCATCCGTGGGGCCACGGCTGCGGAACCTGCCCGGCGTGCGAGCTGCGCGAAAAAGGCTACGCCGAGTGGGACGCGGCGGGGCGCGAGGCGCTCGTCCGATGAGCGGCGATCAGCGGTTTCCCTTCCCCCAGCAAAGGGGGAAGGGGGCATGACCTATTCGGTGAAGGAGATCTTTCTCACCCTTCAGGGCGAGGGCGGCCAGGCCGGCAAGGCGGCGGTGTTCTGCCGGTTCTCCGGCTGTAACCTGTGGAGCGGGCGCGAGCAGGACCGCGCCAAGGCGGTCTGCGCGTTCTGCGACACCGACTTCGTCGGGACCGACGGCGAGAACGGCGGCAAGTTCGCCACGGCCGAGGCGCTGGCCTCGGCGGTCGAGGCCCAGTGGACCGGCGGGCCGGACGATCGCCTGGTGGTCTGCACCGGCGGGGAGCCGCTGCTGCAGCTGGACGCCGCGGCGATCGCGGCCCTGCGCGCGCGAGGGTTCCAGATCGCGGTCGAGAGCAACGGAACCCTTAAGGCGCCGGACGGAATCGACTGGATCTGCGTCAGCCCCAAGGCCGACGCGCCGGTGGTTCAGACGTCCGGCCAGGAACTGAAGCTTGTTTTTCCTCAGGAAAAGGCCCCGCCCGAGCGGTTCGCCGACCTCGATTTCGAGCGCTTCTACCTGCAGCCGATGGACGGACCGGAGCGCGAGCGGAACACGCAATTGGCGGTGGCCTATTGCCTTTCCCACCCGCAATGGCGTTTAAGCGTCCAAACACACAAATATCTCGGCCTGCCCTGACGGATAAGGCGCGCGACTTGGTGACAGGGTCGTCGCGCTAGAGCCTCCCAGGCCTAGTCAAAGAAGCGACATATGAAGCCCGTCTTCGAGATCACGAAGGCCGCGTATTTCGACGCGGCCCATTTCATTGAGCAGGGTCCGCCGGACCATCGCTACCGCCGGCTGCACGGCCACTCGTTCAAGGTCGAGGCCAGCGTGAAGGGCGAGATGGCGGAGGCCGGCTGGGTCGCCGACCTGGAAAGCCTGGACGTGGCGCTGAAGGCCATCGCGGCCGAGCTCGACCATGGCCTGCTGAACGAAAAGCCCGGCCTGGACGTCCCGAGCCTGGAGCGTCTGTGCCTCTATTTCGCCGAGCGGCTGAAGGGGACCTTCCCGAGCCTGTCGCGCGTGGTGCTGTCGCGCCCGACGATCGGCGAGAGCTGCTCCCTGGCGCTGTAGGGCGCCGCCTACTTCGGATCCTTGTCGCCATGTCCCGGCGTGATGGCCCGGCCCGTGGCCATGACGGCATGGCCGCCGAGCTTGGCCGCGCCGCCGACCGCCGCGCCGGTGACGCCGATGGCCGTGCCGGCCGCGGCGCCCACGGCGGAGGCGACGCAGCCCGCCTGCGAGAGGGCTAGCGCCGTCAGGACGGCGGTGATCGGCGCGAGACGGCGAAGGGTCATGGCAAGGCTCACAAAACGCTGTTTGGCTTTTCTAGCCGGCCAATCGTTTAAATTCCGCGTGTCGGATCGTCGCGGCGGCCGAGCGCTCGCGTCAGGACGGCCGGATGCGATCGGACTCGACGTCCAGATAGGCGGTGTTGGCGTCCTCGGCGCGCCGCCAGGGGCCCGTGTGGCGCGGATCGGCGCGCCGACGGCGGTCGGGGCCGAAATAGTCCTCGGTCCGCACGAACGGACGGGGATTCTCGATCAGCAGGGTCAGGCGATGGATGACGCCGCGCGCGGTCACCGGCTTGGCCAGGAATTCGTTGACGCCCGCGTCGCGCGCCTCGTGCACCCGGCGCTGGGTCGAATGGCCGGTGATCATCACGATCGGGACGAGCGGATTGGGGCTGTTGGGCGCGCGACGGACCAGATTGACGAAGTCGAGGCCGTCCACGCCGTTCATGGACAGGTCGGTGAACACGACGTCGATGGCCGTGCTTCGCATGATCGACAGCGCCTCGGCCCCATCCATCGCCTCGAAGACGTGCTGGACGCCGATCGCGCGCAAGATCTCGATCAGCAGGATGCGCATGTGCTGGTTGTCGTCGACCAGCAGTATTTTCAGAAGGTCGAAACGCACGCGCTGGGCCCCCTGTCATCGCGCCGCCCATCACACTCATGGCGTGTGGTTGTCTCGCGCCAGGGGATAGGTGTTTCCAGCCTTACGCCCGCGAGCCTTCGCGGGTCAACTGAAAAGGCGAGCTAAATCAGTGCTAAGGCCGAGCGGTGCGAGACTCTTGATCTTGCTCAAGCTTGCGCGCTCAGGGTGAACGCGCCGCCGCCCGTCTGGCCGCGATGGCGCAGAAAGGCGTCGGCCAGCACGCAGGCGGTCATGGCCTCGACCACCGGGACGCCCCGGATGCCGACGCAGGGATCGTGGCGGCCCTTGGTGCGCAGATCGACCTCCTGGCCCGCCTCGTTCAGCGTCTGGCGCGGGATCAGGATCGACGAGGTCGGCTTGAAGGCGACGCGCGCGACGACGGGCTGCCCCGTCGAAATGCCGCCCAGGATCCCGCCGGCATGATTGGACAGGAACGCCGGCTGGCCGTCCGGTCCCAGGCGCATGGCGTCGGCGTTATCCTCGCCGGTCAGGGCGGCGCTGGCGAAGCCCTCGCCGATCTCGACGCCCTTGGCGGCGTTGATGGACATCAGGGCGGCCGCCAGCTCGGCGTCCAGCTTGCCATAGAGCGGCGCGCCCCAGCCGGCCGGAACGCCGGTCGCCTCGACCTCGACGATCGCCCCCGTCGACGAGCCGGCCTTGCGGATCTTTTCCAGGTGCTCTTCCCACACGGGCACGATCGCGGCGTCGGGGGACCAGTAGGGGTTCCGCTCGACCTGACCCCAGTGCCAGTTTTCGCGGTTGATCGCGTGCGGTCCGATCTGGGTCAGGGCCGCGCGCACGGTGACGCCGGGGATGACGAGGCGCGCGATCGCGCCGGCCGCCACCCGCGCGGCGGTCTCGCGCGCCGAGCTGCGCCCGCCGCCGCGATAGTCCCGCACGCCGTACTTGGCGAAATAAGCGTAGTCGGCATGGCCGGGGCGGAAGGCCTGGGCGATCTCGGAATAGTCCTTCGACCGCTGGTCGGTGTTCTCGATCATCAGGCTGATCGGCGTGCCGGTCGTGCGCTGGCCGTTGCTGCGCTCGTCCTCGAACACGCCCGACAGGATGCGCACCGCGTCCGGCTCCTGGCGCTGGGTCACGAACTTGCCGTTCCCCGGCCGGCGCTTGTCCAGGAACCCCTGGATCATCTCGGCCGTCAGCGCGATCCCGGGCGGGCAGCCGTCGACGACGCAGCCCAGGGCGGGCCCGTGGCTCTCGCCCCAGGTGGTGACGCGGAACAGGTGGCCGAAGGTGTTGTGCGACATGGCGCGGCTTCTAGCGGAAACCGGGCGAGCGCGCAAAAGCGGGGCGGTTTTCGCGCGGGCGAGAAGAACCTCTCCCGCGAGAGAGGTTCCCTGGTTCGCTTCAATCGTGTGTTCGCGGCGCCCCGTTATTCGCAGGGATAGGTGGTCTCGGTATAGTAAGCGCTGCTCGTACCCCAAATCTGCGTGATGCCTTGGCCCAGGCAAGGCCTGTACATGCCGCCGACCTCGGTCGTGTGCTCAGGCTCGGCGTAATAGATGCGCTCATAGGCGACCGGCGGATAGGCGAACGCGACGGCGGGCAGGAAGCTGAGGGCGATCGCGCCGCCCAGAGCGATCTTCGTGGCAAGTTTGCTGATCATTACAGTCTCCACGGTCGAGGCGCGGGAGATTATCTCTCGTGCAACTTCAGACTGTATCAATTTTCGCCCCGCGTCACGCGTTCAAGTGCTTGTGTGGAAGGTTTATATATAGCAAGCTATATAGCGAGCTATTAATCGGAGGCGCATGATGGATGTCGATCTGTTGGCCGGGTTCGGCGTGGGGTTCCTGGGCAGTCGGCTCAAGCGTCTGGCCGAGCGGATGCAGGCCGACGCCGCCGAGGTGGCGCGCGCGTTCGACCTGCCGGTGCAGCCGGCCCAGATGTCGCTGCTGATGACCATCCGCCTGCACGGCCCGATCGCGGTCGGCGCTCTGGCCGAGCGGCTGCGGCTGGCCCAGCCCACGGTCACCCGGGCCCTGGGCGCTCTGGAGGCCGAGGGGCTGGTCGAGGCGCGCCGCGCGCCGGGCGACGGCCGGACCAAGCGGTTGGCCCTGACGGAGAAGGGCCAAGCGGTCATGGCGCGGGTCCAGGCCGGCATGTTGCCCAGCATCGAAGCGGCCGCCGCGCAGCTGGTCGAGGGGCTGGAGGGCGATGTCATGCTGAGCCTGGCCAAGATCGAGGCGCGATTGGCCGAGAAGTCGTTACTCGCGCGCATCGAAAGCGCCCCGACGCCGACGATGTGGGCGCGCGACTTCTCCGACGATCTGGCCGAGGCCTTCCACCGGATCAACGCCGAGTGGATCCAGTCGATGTTCACCCTGGAACAGAACGACATCGACCTGTTGTCGCGGCCGCGCGAGCTGATCCTCGACAAGGGCGGGGTGGTGCTGTTCGCCGAGACGGCGGAGATGGGCGTGGTCGGAACCTGCGCCCTGATGGCCTCCAAGGACGGCTGGTTCGAGCTGACCAAGATGGGCGTCCTCGAAAGCGCGCGCGGCCTGAAGGTCGGCGAATTCCTGCTGACCAAGGTTCTGGAGCGCGCGTCCAGCCTGGGCGTCGACAAGCTGTACCTGCTGACCAACACCAAGTGCGCGCCGGCCATCCACCTCTACGAGAAGCTGGGCTTCGTCCACGACGCCGAGATCATGCGCCTGTTCGGGGCGCGCTACGCCCGTTGCGACGTGGCGATGTCCTACCGGCCGCGCCGGGACTGAACGAAGGCGGTTGGCAAGCGTCTCTCTGTCGGGTTACATTTGTAAAACGCGGTGCGGCTGGGGAGACGGACATGACGCCCGAAGGCTTTCACATCGAACGGGTGAAGATCGCGGCGCCGGGGCGCGTCCAGCGGCGTCGGGCGGCCGTGGCGCTGATCCTGACAGGCCTGGCCAGCCTGCCGATCTTCCACGCGGTCGCTCAACACGCGCGCGACGACGGCGCCGAGCGCGCGGCCTATTGGAGCGTCTCGGGCCACCCCTGCCAGCTCTTGGCCCCCGAACGCTTCGCCAGTGTCTCGACCCCGCCGCAGGTCACGGCCTACGACGGAACGATCTACCAGCGGCATGGCGGGGCCATGACCTGCACCCACCGCGTCGAGACGATCGGCGGCGCGTCCGTGCGCTATCCGGTGTGCAAGTTCACCTCGCCGGACTATCTGGCGGTGGTCGCGGACGGACGCCAGACCTTCTACGACCTGACCATGGGCCGCGCGGCCAGCGTCGCGGTGGTCAACGGCCAGGTCCGCTGCGGGGTGAGCGCGAAGTTCGCGATGTAGACCTCACGCCACCCGTCCCAGAACCGACCGCAGAGTCTCGACGATGCGGTCGATGTGGCTCTTCTCCAGGATCAGCGGCGGGGAGAGGGCGATGGTGTCGCCGGTGACGCGGATCAGCAGGCCTTCGTCGAAGCAGGTCTCGAACACCTCGGTCGCGCGGGCGGTCGGGGCGCCGTCGCGCGGCGCGAGCTCAATGCCGGCGACGATGCCCAGGTCGCGGATGTCGATGACGTGGCGGGCGTCGGCCAGCGTGTGGATGGCGTCGCGCCAGTAGCCCTCGATCGCGGCGGCGCGGGCGAAGAGGTCGTCTTCGCGGTACGTCTCCAGCGTCGCCAGCCCCGCCGCGCAGGCCAGAGGATGGGCCGAGTAGGTGTAGCCGTGGAAGAGCTCGATCGGCGCCTCGGCCCCCGCCAGCATGGCGTCGTAGATGGCCGTCGAGGCGGCCACGGCGCCGCAGGGCACGGCGGCGTTGGTCAGCCCCTTGGCCAGGCACATCAGGTCGGGCGTGACGCCGAAACGGTCGGCGGCGAACGGGGCGGCCAGGCGTCCGAAGCCGCTGATCACCTCGTCGAAGATCAAGAGGATGTCGTGGCGGTCGCAGATGGCGCGCAGGCGCTCCAGATACCCCTTTGGCGGAACCAGCACCCCGGTGGAGCCGGCGACGGGCTCGACGATCACCGCGGCGATGTTGGAGGCGTCGTGCAGGGCCACGATGCGTTCCAGATCGTCGGCCAGATGCGCCCCGTGCTCGGGCTGGCCCTTGGTGAACAGGTTGCCGGGGACGCCGTGGGTGTGGGGCAGGTGGTCGACGCCGGTCAGCAGGCCGCCGAAGGTCTTGCGGTTGGTCGAGATGCCGCCCACCGAAATGCCGCCGAAGCCAACGCCGTGATAGCCGCGTTCGCGCCCGATCAGCCGGGTCTTGGTCCCCTTGCCCCGGGCGCGGTGATAGGCGAGGGCGATCTTAAGCGCCGTGTCGACCGACTCCGAGCCGCTGTTGGTGAAGAAGATGCGGTCCAGGCCCTTCGGCGTGATCTGGGCCAGGCGCGAGGCGAACTGGAAGGCCAGCGGGTGGCCCATGTTGAAGCTGGGGGCGAAGTCCATTTCCGCCGCCTGCTTCTGGATCGCCTCGCGAATGCGGGGGCGGTCGTGGCCGGCGTTGACGCACCAGAGGCCGGCGGTTCCGTCCAGCACCTCGCGGCCCTCGGGGGTGCGATAGAACATGCCCTTGGCCGAGGCCAGCAGGCGGGGATGGGCCTTGAAGCGCCGGTTCGGCGTGAACGGCATCCAGAAGGCGTCGAGGTCGTTGGCGCCGAAGTCGGGCATGGGAGGCTTCCCTTGGAGAGGCCTTGCATTGTGATCGCAATTTGATCTTCTTCGAAAGGGTTTCCTTCCATCCGACGTCCCCGGCGAACGCCGGGGCTCGGATGGCGGGCATTGGCGTGGGCTCCGGAAGGCGCCGAGCTCATCCCGCGAGCCCACGCGCTTTTGGATCTGGATCCCGGCCTTCGCCGGGAAGGTCGGGAGAGGGAGATGGCCGCCGTTCGCAGACCCCTCGCCGATTCCCAGGCCGTGCATGATCAAGTGTACGCGGCGATCCGGCGGGCGCTGATCACCGGTCGCATCGCGCCGGGCAAGGGCGTCAGCTTGCGGAGCCTGGCCGCCGAGCTGGGCGTCTCGCCGATGCCGGTGCGGGACGCCGTCCGGCGGCTGGTCGCCGAGCGGGCGCTGGCGATCAACCCGGCCAACAAGCGCCTGTCCGTGCCGTCCCTGACCGCCGACCGGCTGGAGCAGCTGGCCCTGGCCCGGCTGTGGGTCGAGCCGGAGCTGGCGGCGCGCGCCGCCGCGAGCGCCGACGCCGGCCTGATCCGCCAGCTTCAGGCCGTGGACGCCGATCTCGACGAGGCGCTTAGGCTGGGCGATGTCGACCGCTACATGACGGCCAACCACGCCTTTCACTTCACGCTCTACGAGCGGGCGGGGGCCGAGGTGCTGCTGGCCATGGCCGGGGGGCTCTGGCTGCAGATCGGGCCGTTCATGCGGGTGGTGTTCGGCCGCGTTGGGGCCAACGACCTGGCGGCCGACCACCACGCCCAGGCCATCGCCGCGCTGAAGGCCAAGGACGCCGAAGGCGCCCGCCGCGCCATCGCCGCGGATCTTTCCGAAGGCATGGACAAGATGCGAGCCGCCGTGGAGGGCGTGTCGTGAACCCCCGGCTTGACAGGGTCGCGAGGGCGGAAAACTGTGATCACAGTTATCAGGATCTTGTCCCGTGACCATGCTCGCCGCCATCGCCGCGCCGTCCGGAGGCTTCGCGCCGACGGGCGTCGCGCGCGCCGTTCGCGCGTTGCATAACGGCGCCGAGCCAAAGTCGGCGCGTCGAGGCAATCCGTTATGACCCCTCTCAAACTCATTGAAACCCAAGCCTTCATCGACGGCCAGTGGATCGCGGGCGACCGCGCGTTCGAGGTGCTGGATCCCGCGACCGGCGCCGTGATCGCCAAGGTCGCCGATCTTGGTCCCGACGAGACGCGGACGGCGATCGCGGCCGCGCATCGCGCCTTCCCCGCTTGGGCCGGCCAGACGGCCAAGGCGCGCGGGGCGATCCTGCGCCGGTGGAGCGACCTGATGCTCGCCCACGCCGACGACCTGGCGCGGCTGATGACCGCCGAGCAGGGCAAGCCGCTGGCCGAAGCCAAGGGCGAGGTCGCCTACGGGGCGGCGTTCATCGACTGGTTCGCCGACGAGGCCAAGCGCGCCTACGGCCACACGATCCCGACCCCCATGCCGGGTAAGCGCCTGGCCTCGATCAAGCAGCCGGTGGGCGTCTGCGCCGCCATCGCGCCGTGGAATTTCCCGATCGCCATGATCACCCGCAAGGTCGGGCCGGCCCTGGCCTCGGGCTGCACCGTGGTGGTGAAGCCAGCCGCGGAGACGCCGCTATGCGCGCTCGCCATCGCGCGCCTGGCGGTCGAGGCGGGCGTGCCGGCCGGGGTGCTGAACGTGGTGACCACGACCAACTCCAGCGCCGTCGGCAAGACGTTGTGCGAGGACAGCCGGGTGCGGAAGCTGTCGTTCACCGGCTCCACCCCGATCGGCAAGGTGCTGTACGAGCAGTGCGCCGGCACGATGAAGAAGCTCTCCCTTGAGCTGGGCGGCAACGCCCCCTTCATCGTCTTCGACGACGCCGACCTGGAAGCCGCCGTCGACGGCGCGATCGCCAGCAAGTACCGCAACACCGGCCAGACCTGCGTCTGCGCCAATCGGCTGATCGTGCAGTCGGGCATCCACGACGCCTTCGTCGCGCGCCTCTCTGAAAAGGTCGCGGCGATGAAGGTCGGGCCGGGGACGGAAGACGGCGTGGTGATCGGGCCGCTGATCAACGACAAGGCCATTCAGAAGGTCGAGGCCCTGGTGCGCGAGGCGGTGGCCGGCGGGGCCAAGGCGGTGGTCGGCGGCGACCGCCACGCCCTGGGCGGCCTGTTCTATCAGCCCACGGTTCTGACGGGCGCGACACCAGCCATGCGCCTGTTCAACGAGGAGATCTTCGGTCCGGTCGCCCCGATCGTGAAGTTCGAGACGGAAGCCGAAGCCGTCGAGCTGGCCAACGCCACGCCCTTTGGCCTGGCCGCCTACTTCTACAGCCGCGACGTCGGCCGCTGCTGGCGCGTGGCCGAGGCGATCGAGGCCGGCATGGTCGGGATCAACGAAGGCCTGATCTCCACCGAGGTCGCGCCGTTCGGCGGGGTGAAGGAGTCGGGCCTGGGCCGCGAGGGGTCTTCGGAGGGGCTCGAGGAATATCTGGAGACCAAGTACCTGTGCTTTGGCGGGGTGGGATGACGCGCTCTCAGTCCCAACAAATACACCCGTCATTCCCGCCCTTGTGGCGGGAACCCCTCTATCCGCCGCACGTGCGGGAGGGGCGGACCGCCGGCGGTCCGCTGGCGTCGCACGTGCGGGCTGAACCAGGGGTTCCCGCCACAAGGGCGGGAATGACGGATGAAAGGGGAGGGCGCGCGAGATGATCACCGAACTCTCCCGATCGCTCGATACGCTCCTCGCCGCCGAACGCGCCCGCTTCACGGCCGAACACCCCCGCTCCGTCGCCATGGCCAAGGCGGCCGCCGCGCACTGGCGCGGCGGGGCGCCGATGCACTGGATGAACGATTGGGCCAGTCCGTCGCCGATCTTCGCCGCCCAGGGCGTCGGGGCGCAGATCGCCGATGTCGACGGCAAGCTCTATGACGACTTCTGCCTGGGCGACACGCCGTCGATGTTCGGCCATGGCGACGCCTCGGTGGCGGCGGCCGTCGCCGACCAGATCAAGCGCGGCGCGGGCTTCATGCTGCCGACGCCGTCCGCCGCCATCGTCGGCAAGCTCCTGGCCGAGCGGTTCGGCCTGCCGCTGTGGCAGGCGGCGACCACGGCCAGCGACGCCAACCGCGCGGCGATCCGCTGGGCGCGAGCGGTCACCGGCCGGCCGGTTATCTTGGTGTTCGACGGCTGCTATCACGGCATGGTCGACGACGCCTTCGTGGTGCTGAAGGCTGGCGGACCCGCGATGAAGCCGGGCCTGCTGGGCCAGGTCCACGACCTGACGGCGACCACCCGCGTCGTCCCGTTCAACGATATCGCCGCGCTGGAAGCGGCCCTGGCGCCCGGCGATGTCGCCGCCGTCCTGGCCGAGCCGGTGATGACCAACTGCGGCATGATCCTGCCCGAGCCTGGCTTTCACGAGGCCCTGCGCCGCCTGACCCGCGACGCCGGGACCCTGCTGATCATCGACGAGACCCACACCATCTCGACCGGCCCCGGCGGCTATACGCTCGCCCATGGCCTGGAGCCGGACGTCTTCGTCCTGGGCAAGGCCATCGCCGGTGGCGTGCCGGCGGCGGTCTGGGGCGTGACGGCCGAGCTCTCGGCGCGGATGGACGAGGCCCAGGCGCGCATCGGTCCGGGCCAGTCAGGCATCGGCACGACGCTGTCGGGCAACGCCCTGGCCATGGCCGCCATGCGCGCCATGCTGACGCAGGTGATGACCGACGCCGCCTACGCCAAGATGCTGGCCGGCGCCGAGGGGCTGGTGGCGGGGCTGAAGGGCGTGATCTCGGCGCGGAAGCTGCCGTGGTCTGTCGTCCATGTCGGGGCGCGGGTCGAGCTGGTCTTCGCCGATCCCCCGCCGAAGACCGCCGCCCAGATGCGGAAAGTGCTGGACCACGAGGCGGTGGAAGCGCTGCATTTGTGGCTGATCAACCGAGGGGTGCTGATCGCGCCCTTCCACAACATGATGCTGGTCTCGCCCGTCACCGACGACGCGGCGATCGACCGGCTGGTCGTGGCCGTGGACGGGTTCGCGGCGGCGATGGGGGAGATAAATTGATGAGCGGGACGCTAACGGAAACCCTCTCCCGGCGGGAGAGGGCGGGGCCCAAGGCGCAGCCTTGGGAGGGTGAGGGATTTCACCCTCGACCGGCTTCTCGCCCTGACTTTTCCGGAAAGGCTTTACCCCCTCACCCCCCCACGTCCTACGGACGCGGGTCCCGCCCTCTCCCCACGGGAGAGGGATCATGGTGATGGTCGCCGACATCCAGGAATGCCGCGACTTCCTGGCCGCGAACCCTCAGGTGCGGTTCGTCGAGGTGTTCTTCACCAGCATGACCGGCGTGCCGCGCGGCAAGCGGCTGCGGGTCCATGAGCTGGAGGCGATCTACGAATACGGCCGCTTCCTGCCGGGCTCGGTGCTGGTGGTCGACACCACGGGGGCGGACTGCGAGGACACGGGCCTGGTCTGGGAGGATGGCGACGCCGACCGCCGCGCGCGGCCCGTCCCGGGAACCCTGACCCTGGCGCCCTGGCTGGGACCCGACGTCGCCCAGGTCATGCTGTCGATGTACGAGCTGGACGGGACGCCGAACGACCTCGATCCCCGTCACGTGCTGCGACGGGTGCTGGACCGCTACGCCGCCGATGGCCTGACCCCCGTCGCCGCGTGCGAGCTGGAATACTACCTCGTCGACCTGGAACGGGGCCCGCGCGGCGAGCTCCTGCCCGCCAAGTCGGCCCTGACCGGCCAGGCCCCGACCGGCATCCAGGTCTACGGCCTGCCGGAGCTGGAGGCCCACGCCCCGTTCCTGCGCGAGCTGTGGGACGTCGCCGACGCGATCGGCGTGCCGCTGGAAGGGGCGATCTCGGAATTCGCGCCGGGCCAGGTCGAGTTGACCCTCAAGCACAAGGCCGACGCCCTGCGCGCGGCCGACGACGCGGTGCTCTACAAGCGCGCCGCCAAGGGCGTGGCTTTGCGCCACGGCTGCGAGGCGACCTTCATGGCCAAGCCCTGGAGCGACCGGGCCGGCAACGGCTTCCACGTCCATCTCAGCATCAACGACGCCAGCGGCGACAACCTGTGCGCGGCGGAGGACGTCGAGGGCTCGGCGCTGCTCAAGCACGCCATCGCCGGCATGAAGGCCCTGCTGGGCGAGGGCATGGCGATCCTGGCGCCCAACGCCAACAGCTACCGCCGCTTCAAGGCCAACAGCTACGCGCCGGTGGCGCCGACCTGGGGCGTGAACAATCGCACCGTCTCGCTGCGCGTGCCGGCCGGTCCGCCGCACACCCGCCACGTCGAGCACCGCGTGGCGGGCGCGGACGCCAATCCGTATCTGGTGCTGGCCGTGCTGCTGGCCAGCGCCCACCATGGCCTGAAGAACAAGCTCGATCCGGGCCCGGCGGTGGTCGGCGACGGCTACGCGGCCGCCGCCAAGGAGAACATCCGCCTGCCCAACAACTGGTTCGCCGCCGTGGACCTGTTCGCGACCTCGGAGGTCCTGCGCGACTATCTGGGCGAGCGTTTCGTGGACATGTTCGTGTCGGTCAAGCGCACGGAACAGGCGCGCTTCTTCGAGGTCGTCACCGAGCTCGATTTCGATTGGTATCTCCGCAACGCGTGAAGTTGCGTGGTGAGTGAGGGGGCTCCTTTCCCCGTCCAAGGGGAAGGAGCGAGTGAGTGCCGCGAACGTCATGTCCGTGATCGGACAACCTAGAGGGAGATAGGGGACCATGAGCACTATCACGGGGAGGGGCCTGAACCGCCGCTCGCTTCTGGCCGCGACCGGCGCGGCCGCCATCGGCATGACCTTCACCGCCTGCGGTGAGAAGCCGAAGGCCGCCGGCGCCGGCGGCGAGGAGCCCAAGCTCAACTTCTACAACTGGGACACCTATATCGGCGAGACCACCCTGGCCGACTTCAAGAAGGCCACGGGCGTCGACGTGAACATGAGCCTGTTCGCGACCAACGACGAACTGTTCGCCAAGCTGAAGGCGGGCAATCCCGGCTTCGACGTCATCGTGCCGTCTAACGAGTTCGTCACGCGGATGACCCAGGCCGACATGCTGACGCCGCTGGATCACGCCAAGATCCCGAACATCAAGAACATCGACCCGACGTTCCTCAATCCCGACTACGACCCTGGCCGCAAGTTCTCGATGCCCTACACCTGGCTGCTGCTGGGCATCGGCTATCGCAAGAGCAAGGTCCAGGGCGTGCCCGACAGCTGGAAGTGGCTGTTCGACAGCGACAAGTACAAGGGCCGCATCGCCCTGCTGTCCGAAAGCGCCGACCTGGTGCGGCTGTCGGCCAAGTATCTGGGGCACTCGCTGAACAATATCCCCGCCGACATGATCCCCCAGATCGAGAAGATGCTGATCAAGCAGAAGCCGTTCGTGAAGGCGTTCCACGACGACAACGGCCAGGACATGCTGCTGGCCGGCGATGTCGACCTGGTGCTGGAGTACAACGGCGACATCGCCCAGGTGATGCGGGAAGACCCCGATCTCGACTTCGTGGTGCCCAAGGAAGGCAGCCTGATCAACTCCGACAGCCTGTGCATCCCGAGGGGCGCGCCGCGTCCCAACAACGCCCACGCCTTCATCAACTATCTGCTGGACGCCCAGGCCGGCGCGGCGATCACCAAGAAGATCCTCTATCCGACGCCGAACGCGGCGGCCAAGGCGCTGATGCCCGACAGCTACAAGAAGAATCCGGTGATCTTCCCGCCCCCCGAGGTGATGGCCAAGTGCGAATACGGGGCCTTCGAGGGCGCGGAAAAAGCCAGCCTCTACGAGGAGGTGATCACCCGGGTGCGGGCGGCCTGAGAACCCTTCCCCCTTGATGGGGGAAGGGCAGGGATGGGGGTGACTCCGACAGCGGACGTCACCCCGGCCTCGCCAAGTTCCGAACCGCTTTCACCCCCAACCCCGCCCTTCCCCCATCAAGGGGGAAGGGAGAGACGCTGACGATGGAACAATCCTGGAAACAGGCCAAGGCCGTGTTCGCGGCCGCGCTGGGACCGCCGCTGGCTTGGCTGGTGGTGTTCTTCGTCGCGCCCATGGCGATCGTCTGGGCCTACAGCTTCGGTCACAACGCCGGTCTGACCCAGATCGCCATCACCGGCACGTTCCAGAACTACGCCCGGGCGATCGAGCCGCTGTACCTGCTGATCTTCCTGAAGTCGGCCTGGGTGGCGGGGCTGACGACGGCGCTGTGCCTGGTGCTGGGCTTCCCGGTGGCCCTGGCCATCACCTTCGCGTCCGACAAGGCCAAGACCTGGCTGCTGCTGCTGGTCATGCTGCCGTTCTGGACCAACCTCTTGATCCGCACCTACGCCCTGATCGCGGTGCTGCGCACCGAGGGCTACGTCAATATGAGCCTGGAATGGCTGTGGAAGGGCGGCGGGACCCTGGCGGCGCTGGCGGGGCTGAAGCCGTTCGAGCCGTTCCAGCCGCTGGAGCTGCTGCACAACAATTTCGCGGTCGTGCTGGGGCTGGTCTATGTCCACCTGCCGTTCATGGTGCTGCCGCTCTATTCGGCCCTCGATCGCCTCGACAAGTCGCTGCTGGAAGCCAGCCTGGATCTTGGCGCCGGGCACCTGCGGACGCTGTTCAAGGTGGTGGTCCCGCTGGCCCTGCCGGGCATCGCCTCGGGCGTGCTGATCACCTTCATCCCGGCGCTGGGGGCCTATCTGACCCCCGACCTGCTCGGCGGTCCCGACAGCCAGATGATCGCCAACGTCATCGAACGCCAGTTCAAGCGCGCCAACGACTGGCCGTTCGGCGCGGCCATGTCGTTCGTGCTGATGTACCTGACCTTCATCGCCATCGCCGTGCAGGGCCTGCTGGCGAAGCGGACGCCGGAGGGCAGGGGATGAGCGCCCTGATCCGAGCCATAGCGCCCCCTCCGTCACGCCGCGTATCCGCGGCGCGCCACCTCCCCCGCGTCGCGGGTGAGGAGGGGCGTCATCCTCCCCCGTGCAACGGGGGAGGTGGATCGACGCGAAGCGGCGAGCCGGAGGGGGCGCTCTGATGGCCAGACGCGCGCCCCCCGGTCCCCTCGAATATCTTCGCCGTTGGCCGATGCGGGCCTGGCTGGCGGCGGTGTTCGTCTTCCTCTACGCGCCGCTGATCGCCCTGATGGCGTTCAGCTTCAACGACAGCCGGCGCAACATCGTCTGGAAGGGCTTCACGCTCAAATATTACGACAAGCTGTTCCATGACTCGGCCCTGCTGGAAGCCTTCGCCAACAGCCTGACCATCGCGGCGGTTTCGACGGTGATCAGCCTGGCCCTGGGCGCGATGGCGGCGCTGGCGCTGTGGCGGTTCCGCTTCGTCGGCAAGACGGCGCTGGACGGCGCCATGGCCCTGCCGATCGTCGTGCCCGAGATCTGCATGGGCGTGGCCATGCTGGTGTTCTTCGCGCGGGTCATGCCCTGGCCGCAGGGTCTGCCGTGGCCGCTGGACCTGGGGGCGATCATCATCGCCCACGTGTCGTTCTCGTTCCCGTTCGTGGCGGTCGTCGTGCGGGCTCGCATGGCCAGCTTCAACCGCGAGATGGAGGAGGCCGCCCGCGACCTGGGGGCCGGCGAGTTCCGCACGATCCGCGACGTGATCCTGCCGCATATGGCCCCGTCGCTGGTGGCGGGGGCCCTGCTGGCCTTCACGCTCAGCCTCGACGACTTCGTGATCACCTTCTTCACCGCCGGGCCCGACACCGTGACCTTCCCGGTGAAGGTCTATTCGATGGTCCGCTTCTCGGTGACGCCGGAGGTCAACGCGGCCTCGACGGTGCTGATCGTGCTGACCGTGCTGCTGACCGCCGCGGCGCTGAAGCTGCAGGGAAACGCCGCGGCGACCGCGGGGCATGGGGGGGACGGGAAATGAGCATGTTCGCAGCGCCCCCTCCGTCTCGCCGCTTCGCGTCGATCCACCTCCCCCGTTTCACGGGTGAGGAGCGTGGAATGTCCTCCTCCCACGCAAGGCGGGGGAGGTGGCGCGATGCGGATGCGCATCGTGACGGAGGGGGCGCTTTGCTGGCCGGGAACGTGTGTGTCGGGGGACAATCGAAGTGACCAAGCCCATCATCACCTTCGAGAACGTCACCAAGCGCTTCGGCAAGCTGGCGGCGGTCGACGACGTCTCGCTGACGGTCAACGAGGGCGAGTTCTTCGCGCTGCTGGGGCCGTCGGGTTGCGGCAAGACCACGCTGCTGCGGATGCTGGCCGGGTTCGAGACCCCCACCGAGGGGCGGATCCTGATCGACGGCCAGGACATCTCCAACGTGCCGCCCAACAAGCGGCCGGTGAACATGGTGTTCCAGTCCTACGCCGTGTTTCCGCACATGAACGTCGCCGACAACGTCGCCTATGGCCTGGTGGTCGACAAGGTGGGCAAGGCCGAGCGCGATCGTCGCGTCGAGGAGGCGCTGGAGCTGGTGCAACTGGGCGGCTATGGCGGCCGCAAGCCCGACCAGCTGTCGGGCGGCCAGCGCCAGCGCGTGGCCCTGGCCCGGGCGCTGGTCAAGCGGCCGCGCGTGCTGCTGCTGGACGAGCCGCTGTCGGCCCTGGACGCCAAGCTGCGCGAGCAGATGCGCACCGAGCTCTGCACCCTGCAGGAAAAGGTCGGGATCACCTTCATCATGGTCACCCACGACCAGGACGAGGCCCTGGCCCTGGCCACCCGTTGCGCGGTGATGAACAAGGGCGTGCTGCGGCAGGTGGCCTCGCCGAACGATCTCTATGAGTTCCCCAACAGCCGGTTCGTCGCCGACTTCATCGGCCAGGTGAACCTGTTCGAGGGCGTGCTGGCCGTCGACGAGCCCAGCCACGCGGTGATCCGCTCGCCGGACCTGCCGGTCGACATCTTTCTGGACCACGGCGTCACCGGCGCGCGCGGCGGCGCGGTCTGGGCGGCGATCCGGCCCGAGAAGATCGAGCTGCACAAGATCGAGGGCGAGGCCGCGCCCAATCTCGGCGACGCCCCCACCGGGACCAACGCCATCCAGGGGGTCATCAAGCACGAGGCCTATCTGGGCGGGTCCTCGACCTACGAGGTCGAGGTTCTTACGCCCAATGGGGGCGGGCGGCGGATCAAGGTCCAGCGCTCGAACCTGACCCGCTGGGATCAGGAGGACTTCAAGCTGGGCGAGACGGTGTGGCTGTGCTGGCACGCCTGCTCGCCGGCGGTGCTGTTGAGCTAGCTATTTCCCCTCCCCCTCGATGGGGGAGGGGCGGGGGGGGGGTGACGCGGCGGTTCAGCTGAGCCGGGTTCGGACGCGCTGTCACCCCCATCCCCGACCCTTCCCCCATCAAAGGGGGAAGGGGGCACAACGAGAAAAGATTATCGTCAGGAGCCACCGATGACCGTCCCGATCCGCAACCACGACATCGCCGAGCTCAAGCGCCTGGATCTGGCCCACCACCTGCCGGCCCAGGCCGACCACAAGGTCATCGCCGAGCTGGGCGGCAGCCGGATCATCACGCGCGCCGAGGGCTGCCACATCACCGACGGCGAGGGCCACAGGATCCTCGACGGCATGGCCGGGCTTTGGTGCGTCAATGTCGGCTATGGCCGCGCCGAGCTGGCGGAAGCCGCCTACGAGCAGATGCTGGAGCTGCCGTACTACAACACCTTCTTCAAGACCGCGACGCCGCCGACCGTGACCCTGGCGGCCAAGATCGCCGAGAAGATGGGCGGCCGCCTGACCCACGTGTTCTTCAACTCGTCGGGCTCGGAGGCCAATGACACGGTCTTCCGTTTGGTGCGCCACTACTGGAAGCTCAAGGACCAGCCGCAGCGCAAGGTCTTCATCAGCCGCTGGAACGCCTATCACGGCTCGACCGTGGCCGGGGTCTCGCTAGGGGGCATGAAGCACATGCATGTGCAGGGCGACCTGCCGGTTCCCGGCGTCGAGCATGTGATGCAGCCCTATGCGTTCGGCGACGGCTTCGGCGAGGACCCGGCCGCCTTCCGCGACCGCGCGGTCAAGGAAATCGAGGACAAGATCCTCGAGGTCGGCCCCGAGAACGTCGCGGCCTTCATCGGCGAGCCGGTGCAAGGGGCGGGCGGGGTGATCATCCCGCCGGACGGCTACTGGCCGGCGGTCGAGGCCCTGTGCCGCAAGTACGGAATCCTGCTGGTCTGCGACGAGGTGATCTGCGGCTTCGGGCGCCTGGGCCAATGGTTCGGCCACCAGCACTACGGCATCAAGCCGGACCTGATCGCCATGGCCAAGGGCCTGTCGTCCGGCTACCTGCCGATCTCGGCGGTGGGCGTGGCCGACCATATCGTCGCCGAGCTGCGCGAGAAGGGCGGCGACTTCATCCACGGCTTTACCTATTCCGGCCACCCGACCTGCGCGGCCGTGGCGCTGAAGAACATCGAGATCCTGGAGCGCGAGGGCCTGGTCGAGCGGACGCGCGAGGACACCGGTCCCTACCTCGCCAAGGCCCTGGCCCGACTGAACGATCACCCGCTGGTCGGCGAGACCCGGTCGCTGGGCCTGATCGGCGCCGTCGAGATCGTGCGCGAGAAGGGAACCAACCATCGCTTCCTCGACAAGGAGGGCGAGGCTGGTCCGATCGTCCGCGACATCTGCATCAAGAACGGCCTGATGGTCCGCGCCATCCGCGACAGCATCGTCTGCTGCCCGCCGCTGATCATCACCCACGCCGAGATCGACGAGCTGGTCACGATCATCGGCAAGTCCCTGACCGAGGCCGAGCCGGTGCTGCGGGCGCTTAAGCCGGGGGCGGTGACATGAGGCTAGGATCGACGGCGCGCCGCGTGGCGAACCTCCATGATGAAGACTCGGTCGCCCTTGATCCGATAACGCATCAGATAGGGCTTGATAAATGCGACCTCTCGACGACCGTGCGAGATAGGGCGCCCGCGATCGGGATGATCGCGGAGGCTTTCACCGACCGCCAAAAGCTTCTGGCCAAGACGCTGAGCCGCGAGGGGTTTCGATTCACTGGCGATGTAAGCGACGATCGCTTCAATGTCGGCGAAAGCGCGGTCGGTCCAGACTACTTCCGCCACGAATATGGTGTGGGCAGTTGGTTGGGCGTGCCAAGGGATTTTAGCCACTCAACGACACGCTCATGCGGCACGACCCGACCGGCCGCGATGTCTGCGTCGGCCTCAGCCATCGCTTGGCGATCAGCTTCGTCTTCAAACTCGTCGAAGATGTCGGGTTCCGGCTTGGCCATGCCCTACGATAGCAGAAACCTTTCGAGAACAAATCCGGAAAAACCGAGCTCTCGGCCGAGCTCTCGGAGCGTGTCATGAAGCCCAAGCACAGCAAGGCCAAGCGCGAGCACACCCTGGATCGCGGCGTCTCGACCCTCGACGAGGCCGCCGCCTGGTTCGCGCGGCAGAGCATCGAGGAGATCGAGTGCGTGGTGCCCGATCTGGCCGGGGTGGCGCGCGGCAAGATCATGCCGGTGCGCAAGTTCCTCGGCGCGCCGTCGATGAACCTGCCGCTGGCGGTGTTCTACCAGACCATCACCGGCGACTTCCCCGAGTTCGAAGGCGCGGTGAACGCGGTGCAGTCCGACACCGACATCTTCCTGACCCCGGACTTCGCGACCCTGGCCGCCGTGCCGTGGGCCCAGGACCCGACGGCCCAGGTGATCCACGACGCGTTTCACCCCGACGGCCGTCCGGTCGAAGAGGCCCCGCGCCAGGTGCTGCGGCGAGTGCTGGCGCTGTATTCCGAGAAGGGCTGGAACCCGATCGTCGCGCCGGAGATCGAGTTCTATCTGGTCGATCGCAACACCGACCCGGACTACCCGCTCAAACCCCCGGTCGGCCGCTCGGGTCGTCCCGAGACCGGCCGCCAGGGCTATTCGATCAGCGCGGTCAACGAGTTCGACGCCCTGTTCGAGGACATGTACGAATATTCCGAGCGCCAGGGCCTGGAGATCGACACCCTGATCCACGAAAGCGGCGTGGCGCAGATGGAGATCAACCTGCGTCACGGCCATCCGCTGGAGCTGGCCGACCAGGTCTTCATGATGAAGCGCACGATCCGCGAGGCGGCGCTGGAGCACGAAATCTACGCCACCTTCATGGCCAAGCCGATGGCCAGCGAGCCGGGCAGCGCCATGCACATCCACCAGTCGATCGTCGACCGGAAGGGGCGCAACCTGTTCTCCGACGACGAGGGACGGGAGACGGCGCTCTTCCACGGGTTCATCGCCGGTCAGCAGACCTATCTGCCGGCGATCATGGCCATCCTGGCGCCCTATGTGAACAGCTACCGCCGGATCGCGCGGGACTCGGGCGCGCCGGTCAACACCCAGTGGGGCTATGACAACCGCACCTGCGGTCTGCGGGTGCCGCCGTCCGATCCGGCCAATCGACGGCTGGAAAACAGGATTCCCTCGTCCGACGCCAATCCGTACCTGGCGATCGCCGCGACCCTGGCCGCCGGCTATCTGGGCATGGTCGCGGGCCTGAAGCCCAGTGAGCCGGTCAATACCGACGCCAGCGTGGCGGGCGTGCAGCTGCCGCGCAGCCTGTCGGAGTCGCTGCGTCTGTTCGAGGCCTGCAAGCCGCTGGTCGATATCCTGGGCCCGACCTTCTGCGCCGCCTACGACCGCGTGAAGCAGGCCGAGTACGAGACCTTCATGCGCACGATCAGCCCCTGGGAGCGGGAGTTCCTGCTGCTGAATGTGTAGGGGTCTAATCACCTTCTCCCAGCGGGAGAAGGGGGGACCCGCGCCGCAGGCGTGGGCGGATGAGGGGCTGGGGCGGTGACCGGCGAATTCCCTCACCCCCCCACCGCTTCGCGGCGGGTCCCGCCCTCTCCCCATGGGAGAGGGAATAATTGGTATGCGGACACCGCTTCCGACCTCCCCCACCTGCCCCCGCTATCCGGCGACGTCTCCGCCGAAGTCTGCGTCGTCGGCGCGGGCTTCACCGGCCTTGGCGCGGCCATGGCGCTGGGCGGCCGCGCCATCGTGCTGGAAGCGTCAGAGGTCGGCGCCGCCGCCACCGGCCGCAACGGCGGGCAGGTCCATACCGGCCAGCGGCGCGACCAGGCCTGGCTGGAGAAGGCGGTCGGCCCCGACGACGCCCTGGCGCTCTGGCGCCTGGCAGAGGACGCCCGCGCCTGCTTCCGGACCCTGACAGAGACCATCGCCTGCGACTGGCGGCCCGGCCTGATCCACGCGCGCCACAAGCCCGGCGGCGAGGCCGAGGACGCGGCGCACATCGCCCTGATGGCGGAACGCTACGGCTATGACCAACTGGCGCTGATCGGCGAGAAGGACCTGGCCCACGATCTGGGAACCGACGTCTACCACGGCGGCCTGATCGATCGCGGCGGGGGTCACGTGCATCCGCTGAAGCTGGCGGGGGGCATGGCCCAGCGCGCCCTGGCGGCGGGCGCCACGATCCACGCGCATACCCGCGCCGAGACCTGGCGTCGCGCGGGCGGTAAGATCGTGGTCGAGACCCGGACCGGCCGCGTTACCTGCGACCAGCTGATCCTCACCGGCGACGGCTCACTGAATGTTATGGCTGGTCCGGCCCGGGCGCGGGTCATGCCGATCAACAACTTCATCGCCGTCACCGCGCCGCTGGGCGCGCTGGCCGAAGAGATCATCCGTTCGAACGCGGCGGTGTCGGACAGCCGCTTCGTCGTGAACTATTTCCGCAAGACGCCGGACGGCCGACTGCTGTTCGGCGGCGGCGAGAACTATCGCCCGGGCTTTCCCCGCGATATCGCCGGGATGGTCCGCAAGAACCTGGCCAAGGTCTATCCGCGCCTTGCCGAGGTTCCGATCACCCACGCCTGGGGTGGGACCCTGGGCATCACCATGAACCGGATGCCGTTCGTCGGCGAGATCGCGCCGGGCGTGCGCGTCGCCTCGGGCTATTCGGGACAGGGCGTGATGCTGGCGCCGCACGTGGGCCAGCTGTTGGCCGAGGCCGCGCTGGGGCGGCCGGATGGCGTCGACCTGCTGGCTCGCCTGCCCACCCCGCCGTTTCCCGGCGGGCGCTGGCTGCGCTGGCCGCTTACGGTGGCGGGGCTCAGCTGGTACGCGCTGCGCGATCGGCTGTAGTCGGACGACGCGCGCCGCATTGACACTCCCGCCCTCCGCCCGCTCTCCTGATGTCCATGGAATCCACGACCGCCCAGCCCGCCGTCAGCCTCGCCGCCGCGCTCCAACACGCCGAGCGGCTTTTGGAGACGGCGCCGGCGCTGGCGGCCGAGCAGGCGCGCGCCATTCTCGAGGCCGCGCCGCGTCATGCCGACACTACCCGCGTGCTGGCCGCCGCTCTACGCCTGTCGGGCGAGCCGGAGGCGGCGCTTCGGACGGTCGCGCCCCTGGCGGCGGCCCTGCCGAACCTGCCGCTGGCGCAGCTGGAGCTGGGGCTCTGCCTGGAGCAGTTGGGCCGGACCGCCGAGGCCGCCAAGGCCTTCGACCGCGCCAGCGCGCTGGAGCCGCGTCTGTCGGAGGCCTGGCGCGGCCTGGCCGATAGCCTCGAGCTCCTGGGCGACACCGCCGGCGCCGAGCGGGCGCTGGCCCGGCAACTGCGCGCCTCGACCCGCGATCCGGCGCTGATCGAGGCCGCCACGGCCCTGGGCGAGAATCGTCTGGGCGTCGCCGAGCAAATCCTGCGCGAGCGGCTGAAGGCCGATCCCGGCGACATCGCGGCCATCCGCATGTTGGCCGAGACCGGGGCGAGGCTCGGTCGCTACGCCGACGCCGAGGCGCTGCTGACCCGCTGCGTCGAGCTGGCCCCGACCTTCGCCGCGGCGCGGCACAACCTGGCGACCATGCTCTATCGCCAGAACAAGAACGCCGAGGCCCTGGCCCAGATCGATATCCTGACGGCCAAGGACCCGCGCCATCCCGGCTACGCCAACCTGCGCGCGGCGGTCCTGGCGCGGCTGGGCGAGTACGATCAGGCGATCGCCGTCTGCGACGCCATGCTGGCCCTGCACCCCGCCCAGCCCAAGGGCTGGATGAGCTATGGCCACGTCCTCAAGACCGTGGGCCGGCAGGCCGACAGCATCGCGGCCTATCGCACGGCGCTTTCCCAGGCGCCGACCCTGGGCGAGGCGTGGTGGAGCCTGGCCAATCTGAAGACCGTGAAGTTCACCGACGCGGACCTAGCCGCGATGACCGAGGCGCTGGCCGCCCGCGACCTGTCGGACGACGACCGCCTGCACCTGCGCTACGCCCTGGGCAAGGCGCACGAGGACGCCGGACTGTGGGACGCGGCCTTCGAACACTACGCGGCCGGCGCGGCCATCCGCCGGGCGCAGCTGGACTACGACGCCGAGGAGAACGCGGCCGATACGGCCAGGACCAAGGCGGTGTTCACGCCGGCCTTCCTGGCGGCGCGCGCGGGGCAGGGCTGCCCGGCGCCCGATCCGATCTTCATCGTCGGCCTGCCCCGGGCGGGCTCCACCCTGATCGAGCAGATCCTGGCCAGCCACAGCCAGGTCGAGGGGACGATGGAGCTGCCCGATCTGATCGTCATGGCCCGCCGGCTAGGCGGCAAGGTCGCGCGACGGGCCGATTCGACCTATCCCGAGGGCCTGGCCGACCTCTCGCCGGACGACCTGAAGGCGCTGGGCGAGGAGTTCCTGGAGCGCACCCGCATCCAGCGCAAGACGGCCAAGCCGTTCTTCATCGACAAGATGCCCAACAACTTCGCGCATGTCGGGCTGATCCACCTGATCCTGCCGAACGCCAAGATCATCGACGCGCGCCGCCACCCGCTGGGCTGCTGCTTCTCGGGCTTCAAGCAGCACTTCGCGCGGGGGCAGGCCTTCAGCTACGACCTGACCGACATCGGCCGCTACTACGCCGACTATGTCGAGCTGATGGCGCATTTTGATGCGGTTTTGCCCGGACGTGTGCATCGCGTGATCTATGAGCGCCTGATCGCCGATCCAGAGGCGGAAATCCGCGCCTTGCTGGATCATTGTGGCCTAGCCTTCGAGGAGGCCTGCCTTTCGCCGCACCAGAACGATCGCGCCGTCCGCACCGCCAGCTCCGAGCAGGTGCGCCGCCCGATCTTCAAGGACGCGGTCGAGCATTGGCAGAAATTCGAATCGCACCTCGGGCCGCTCAAGCAGGCATTGGGGCCGGTGCTCGACGCCTATCCCAACCCGCCTGTTATTTGACCAGATGCTCTGAACCTTGCCATTTCTGCAACACTCGCAGGAATTGGCGGCAAACCCATATTTCCAATCTTGCCGGACGCCTACGGGGGGTCGAACGTCGACCGATTAGAACCGTAAGGGGACCGACTGTATGTCGTTGGGATCGGTTGGATTAAAGAAGGCGGGGGCCTATTCGGCCGCCCTGTTGGCCACGTCCATGCTCGCCGGCGTCGCGCACGCCCAGGCCCAGACGGCCAAGGCGCCGTCCGGCGCCCAGCCCGCGACCGCGCTGGAAGAGGTGGTGGTCACGGCGCAGAAGCGTTCGGAAAACCTGCAGGACGTTCCGGTCAGCATCCAGGCGCTGGGCCAGCAGAAGCTGGAGCAGCTGCAAGTCGGTTCGTTCGTCGACTATGTGAAGTACCTGCCCAGCGTGTCGTTCACGACCAGCGGTCCAGGCTTTGGCCAGGTCTATATGCGCGGCGTCGCCAGCGGCGGCGACGGCAACCACTCCGGCTCGCTGCCCAGCGTCGGCGTCTATCTGGACGAACAGCCGGTCACCACGATCCAGGGCGCGCTGGACATCCACGTCTACGACATCGCCCGGGTCGAGGCCCTGGCCGGTCCGCAGGGCACGCTGTACGGCGCCAGCTCGCAGGCGGGCACCCTGCGGATCATCACCAACAAGCCCTCGACCGCCGGCTTCGCGGCCGGGGTCGATGTCGAGCTCAACAAGATCGACCATGGCGGCACGGGCGACGTGGTCGAAGGCTTCGTCAACATCCCGCTGTCCGACAAGGTCGCCGTGCGCCTGGTCGGCTGGGACGAGAAGGAAGGCGGCTACATCGACAACGTCTACGGCACTCGGACCTATACGCGCGGCGATAACGATCCGACCAACGACGTGACGATCAACAACAAGAACCGCGTCCAGAACAACTACAACACCGTCTACACCCAAGGCGGCCGGGCCGCCCTGCGCGTCGATCTGGACAACAACTGGGTGATCACGCCCCAGGTCATGGGCCAGACCACCAAGACCGGCGGCCTGTTCGCCTTCGACCCCAAGGTCGGCGACCTGAAGCTGTCCCACTTCTTCCCGGAAAGCAGCAAGGACAGCTGGGTGCAGGCGGCCCTGACCATCGAGGGTCAGATCGCCAATCTGGACGTCACCTATTCGGGTTCGTACCTGAAGCGGCACGACGAGACCAACCAGGACTACACCGACTACTCGTACTTCTACGACCAGATGGGGTCGGGCTTCTCCTGGACCGACAACGCCGGCAACCTCGTCACGCCGTCGCAGTACATCCAGGGCAAGGACCGCTACCGCAAGGAAAGCCACGAAATCCGTATCGCGACGCCGCATGACAAGCGGTTCCGCGTGGTGGCCGGCGCCTTCTACCAGAAGCAACAGCACCACATCCTGCAGAACTACAAGATCGACGGATTGGGCAGCACGATCTCGGTGCCGGGACATCCGGGGACGATCTGGCTGACCGCGCAGGATCGCGTCGACCGCGACGAAGCGGTGTTCGGCCAGGCCGAGTACGACATCACCGACAAGCTGATGCTGACCGGCGGCATTCGGTTCTTCAAGGCGCACAACACCCTGGCCGGCTTCTTCGGCTATGGCGCGGGCTACGGCTCGACCGGCGAAAAGGCGTGCTTCGCCTCGACGATCCAGGTCGCCGACGCGCCCTGCATCAACCTGGACAAGGGGGTGAAGGAAAGCGGCAACTCGCCGAAGGTGACGCTGACCTACAAGTTCGACGGCGACAAGCTGATCTACGCCACCTATTCCAAGGGCTTCCGCCCCGGCGGCATCAACCGCCGCTCGACCCTGCCGCCTTATCACGCCGACTATCTGAAGAACTACGAGGCGGGGTGGAAGACCAGCTGGTTCGGCAACACCTTCCGCTGGAACGGCGCGATCTTCCTGGAGGACTGGCAGAACTTCCAGTTCTCGTTCCTGGGCGCCAACGGCCTCACCGAGATCAAGAACGCCAACCAGGCCCGGATCAAGGGCGTGGAAAGCGACGTCACCTGGGTTCCGGTCCACGGCCTGACGATCAACGCCTCGGCCGCCTATACCGACGCCAAGCTGTCGACCAACTACTGCGGCGTGACCGACAGCGCCGGCAATCCGATCACCAACTGCGCCAAGCCCCAGGCGCCCAGCGGCACCGCCTTGCCGGTGACGCCGAAGTTCAAGGCCAACCTGACGGCGCGCTACGAGTTCGACCTCGCCGACTGGAACGCCTTCGTGCAGGGGGCCGCGGTCACTCAGACCAGCGACTGGACCGATCTGCGCCTCTATGAGCGCGGCGTCATCGGCAAGCAGAAGGGCTATACGACGGCCGACTTCTCGGCCGGGATCGACAAGGATGGCGTGTCGATGTCGATCTATCTAAAGAACGCCTTCGACAAGCGCGCCAGCCTGAACCGCTATGCCGAGTGCGCGATCGCCACCTGCGGCACGCAGTACTACATCGTCCCGAACCAGCCCCGGACCATCGGGGTCAAGGTCGGGAAGAAGTTCTAGTTCGCGTCCATTGAGCGAGGGGCGGCCTCTTCGGGGCCGCCCCTTTTGCGTTGCGTAAGGGGGAAAGGCCATGAAGGTGTCCGCGAGCAGGCCCCTCGGCCTGTGGATGTGCACGGCCCTGGTGGTCGGCAACACGATCGGCTCGGGCGTCTTCATGCTGCCGAGCGCCCTGGCGCCCTATGGCTGGAACGCCATGATCGGCTGGGGCCTGACCATCGCCGGAACCCTCTGCCTGGCCTTTGTCTTCTCGCGCCTGTCGCGGGCCTTTCCGCGCGCCGGCGGACCCTTCGCCTATACCGAGGAGGCGTTTGGCAAGGCGCCGGGCTTCCTGATCGCCTGGTCGTACTGGATCTCCGTCTGGGTGGCCAACGCCGCCGTGGCCATCGCGGCGGTCAGCTACGCCAGCGTCTTCATTCCGGGCCTGGCCAGCACGCCGGGGCTGGCGGCCTTGACCACCATCGCGGTCGTCTGGCTGGCCACGGCCATCAACGCGCTGGGCGCGCGCTCGGCCGGCTGGACCCAGGTGGTGACCACGGTGCTGAAGCTGGTGCCCCTGGTCGCCGTGGCGGGTTTGGCGCTGCATGTGCTGCTGACCAAGGGCGCCGGCGTCGTCGCGCCGTTCCAGGCCTCGACCTTGTCGGCCGGTGGGATCACGGCCGCCGCGTCCCTGACCCTGTGGGCGCTGCTGGGCATCGAGACGGCCAGCATTCCGGCCGACAAGATCACCGATCCGGCCCGCACCATTCCGCGCGCCACCCTGGTCGGAACCGCCTTCACCGGGGCGATCTATGTCCTGGTGTCCGCCGGCGTCCTGCTGCTGACCCCCGTCGCGGTGCTGAAGGCGTCCAACGCGCCGCTGGCCGACTTCATGGCCTATCACGGCCTGGGCGACCTGCGCGCGCCGCTGGCCGCCTTCGCGTCGATCAGCGCTCTCGGGGCCTTGAACGGCTGGGTGCTGATCCAGGGCGAGATGCCCGCCGCAATGGCCCACGATGGGGTCTTTCCGGCCTGGTTCGGCAAGCTTTCCAAGCGCGGCGTGCCGATCCGCGCCCACCTGGTGTCCAGCGGGCTGTGCACGGTGCTGGTGGCGATGAACTACGCCAAGTCGCTGGCCGACGCCTTCACCTTCATGGCCTTGCTCGCGACCGCCGCCACCCTGTTCGCCTATCTGGCCTGCTCGCTGGCCGTGCTGCGTCTGCAGGCCAGCAAGAAGATGGCGACCGACCGCGCCCTGACCGTGATCGCGTCCCTGGCCGCGCTCTATTCGGTCTGGACCTTCTACGGCGCCGGCTGGTCGCCCACCCTGTGGGGACTGGTGCTGCTGGTCGCCGGCCTGCCCGTCTATCTGTTCATGACCCGCGCCGCCAAGGTCGCGCCGGAGACCCTCGCATGACCACACGCTTCCTCGCCGCCGCCGCGCTCGCGGCCCTGATCCCGGCCGCCGCCAGCGCCCAGGTATCCTATGTCCACGCCGGCAAGCTGATCGACCCTCAGGCCGGCAAGGTGCTGACCGATCAGCTGATCCGCATCGAGGGCGAGAAGATCGTCTCGGTCGGCCCGTGGAAGGGCGCGCCCAAGGACGGGAAGGTGACCGACTGGAGCAAGCTGACGGTCCTGCCCGGCCTGATCGACATGCACACCCACCTGGTCGATCAGGAGCAGACCGAGAACATCGCCGAGCCGCTGCTGACCACGGCCGCCTATCAGTCGTTCATCGCCGCCGACCACGCCCGCAAGACCCTGATGGCCGGCTTCACCAGCGTGCGCGACGTCGGCACCTGGCGGGCGTTCGGCGACGTGGCCCTGCGCGACGCGATCAACAACGGCCTGGTGCCCGGCCCGCGCATGTCGGTGGCCGGGGCCTATATCACCATCCCGGGCGGTGGCGGCGAGGTCACCGGCATTGCCGACGACGTCAAGCTGCCCGACGAGATGCGGGCCGGCGTGGTCGAGGACGCCGCCGACGCGCATCGCAAGGCGGCCAACATCCTGGCCCATCACGCCGACTTCCTGAAGCTGATCGCCACCGGCGCCGTGCTGACCGTCGGCACCGAGCCCGGCCAGCTGGAGCTGACCGAGGACGAGATGCGCGCCGCCGTCCAGGAGGCGGCCAAGCGGGGGACCTACGCCACCGCCCACGCCCACGGCGCCGAGGGCATGAAGGCGGCGATGCGGGCCGGGGTTCGCTCGATCGAGCACGGCTCCCTGATGGACGACGAAGCCATCGCCATGATGAAGGCCAAGGGCGTGTTCCTGGTCGCCGACATCTATGACGGCGACTGGATCGACGAATACGGCAAGGCCCACGGCTGGCCCGCCGAGACTCTGCGCAAGAACTACGAGACCACCGAGACCCAGCGCGAGGGCTTCCGCAAGGCCGTCAAGGTCGGGGTCAAGATCGCCTTCGGCACCGACGCCGGCGTCTTTCCGCACGGCCTCAACGCCCGCCAGCTGCCCTACATGGTCAAGTACGGCATGACGCCCATGCAGGCGATCCAGTCGGCGACCACCGTGGCGGCCGAGCTGATGAGCAAGACCGGCCAGGTCGGCTGCGACGCCGCCGGCTGCTACGCCGACCTGATCGCCGTGCCCGTCGATCCGACCACGGACATCGCGTCCCTGCTCAAGGTGCCGAAGGTCATGAAGGGCGGGGCGGTGGTGAAAGACGACTGATCCGCTCGCGATTTCCCCGGCTTTCGCCGGGGAGGTCGGGTTATTCGCCATCTCGGACGGCTATCCTGGTCTGGTCCGGTTCATGCATTGTGCGGCGCAGCGCATTTTCGTTGTGCGGGGGCGAAACAACTGTCACACCCGCGCGCTTAGGTGCATGTTGAACGTCGTCCAAGGAGGTCGCCATGACCGAGAACCACTATTACGTCCGCCCGGTCGCCGGGGTGTGGCATGTGACCTGGAACGACTCGGCCGAGCTGATCGGCTCCTATTCCTCGCAGCATGAAGCCGAGGCCCTGGCTCAGCTGCTGGCCCGCCACATGCGCGTTCAGGGCCGCAAGGCCGAGGTTCATGTCGACGAGCCCGAAGCGCGCACGCCGTCGTGGGCTCGCAATCGGACGGCCAGCCTGGCCGTTGCTTAACGAGGCTCTAAGCCAGCCAGGACCGAATGGTCCGCTCCAGGATCGCCCGCGCCGCCTCGGGACCGAAGGTGCGCGGGTCCAGGCAGAGTTCCAGCCATAGACCATCGACCGTCGCCGTCAGGGCGATGGCCGCCGCGCGCGTGTCGGTCGCGCCGGCCTCCGCCAGCAGGGTCTCCAGCCGCGCGCGGAAATCCGCGTAGGAGGCGGCGTGAATCTCGGCCATGCGCGGCTTGGTCTTCACCAGGCTCCAGAAGCCGATCCAGGCGGCCAGCAGGCGCTCGTCCAGCACCGGCGGCGCGAAACTGGCGGCCAGATAGGCCAGCAGACGGTCGCGCGGCATCGGCCCGGCGGTCTCCAGCGCCGCGTCCAGGGCGGCGTCGATCCGTTGACCGACCGCCTCGTAGGCCGCGGCGATCAGGTCATCGACGCCCGCGAAATAGTGGCGCAGCAGGCCGGGCGAGACGCCGGCCTCGGCGCAGATGGCGCGCACGCTGGTACCCCCGACCCCCTCCCGCGCC
>NZ_SZWJ01000022.1:0-56739 GCF_012184455.1 Caulobacter sp. SSI4214
GGCGGCGGGCGGTTCGCCGGGCGTCCCGGTGACTTCCCAGGCGCCGGAACGGGTCTCCAGCACGCCGGCCAGTTCGCTCGGCGCCTTACCCCCGCCGACGAAGTCGTAGCCGGCCTTGATGGACAGGGTCAGGCCCTCCGGACCGCGCTCGATCGCCTGCGGCGCGGCGTGCTCGATGACCTTTGGCGAGTACGGGTAGAAATAGGCGTCGGCCATCTCGGCGCCCTTCAGCGGCGCGCCGGTGATCGCCAGCTTCAGGGTCGGACCGTCCAGCTTGAACACCGCCTTCAGCCCGGCGGGCTTTGGAGCCTTGGCCAGGACTTCGCCAATCGCCGCGCCCCATTGAGGATCGGCCGTGGGCGCGCCGGCGACAACCGGCAACAGAAGGGTCAGCTTGGCGTCCTCGGGCACGCAGACATCCTGGCAGACCAGGTACTGGACGGCGGCGTTGAGACTGATCGTCGTTCCAGGCTGGGCGTTGGCGGGCGCGGTGATCGGCACGGGGATCAGCACCTGGCCCTCGTAGGCGTAGTCCAGCAGCGGGCCCAGCTTGGCCTTGATCGGCGCCGGCCAGACCATGTCGCCGGCGCTCCAGCCGGCGGGCAGGGTCCAGGCGATCTTGGTCGCCTCGCCCGCGTCGCCTGGATTGCGCCAATAGGTGTGCCAGCCCGGAATGATCTTCTGGCGCAGGGCGACATAGACCGTGCCGCCCGGCGCGACGCCGCTTTCCTGCGCGATCAGCTCGGACTCGATGTGCCCGGAATTGACCACCGGCCCAGCCGCCGCGGCGCTCGCCACGAGGCCCGCCATCAGCAGGGCTTGCAGGGCGAGAACGAACTTCTTCAGGAACATCGGCGACGGGCTCGGTGAAAAACGACAGCGGACGAACACATGGCGCGCCGCGCGCGTCTCGACAATGGCCAAGGCTCAAGGGACAGTCGAAAGAGAATCAATCGGGAGACGCTGATGCCCGCCGCCTTCGACGACATCGAGATTGGACAGGTCGTCAATCTGGGCTCACGGGCCGTGGACGAAAAGGCCCTGGCGGCCTTCGTCGCCGCGTTCAATCCGGGCTGGCCGGTGGAGAACGGCGCGCCGGACGGCATGGTCTTCGCGCTCTGGTCGCGCCTTGACGCCGAGGCCAGCGCCGCCTGGCCCCAGACCAAGCGCCTGGGCGTCGACGCCCTGCGCTGGCTACGCAATCCGCCCGTCGGCGAGCTGTTGCGCGGCCGGATGACCGTGATGGGCAAGGACCCGGTCGGCGAGGGCAAGGGCATCGTCATCGCCCAGCACGATCTGCTGGACGAGGCGGGCCGGCTGGTCTTCTCGTGCCTGACCCGCAGCATCTTCGCGAGATAAAGAAAAGGCGGCGAAGCCGAAGCCCCGCCGCCCTTCCGTCTTTCAGCTGACGCCGAACCTCAGTTCAGGTTGGCGGCCGGCGCTTGAGCGGCCTGCTTCAGCATGGTCTTGGTGATCAGACGATCCCAGCCCAGCAGCGACACCAGGTGCGCGTAGATCTGGGCCAGGGCGCCGTTTTCCTGCAGTTCCTTCAGCTTGTCGGCCGGAAGCTTGTTCAGCTTCTCTTCCGAAACGCCGAAATATTCGGCGACCGTGACGAGCTCGCCGGCCGGCGCGCCGGTTTCGTCCTGCGGCTGGAACACGGCCTTCTTCAGCTCGAACAGGTCCAGGTCCTTCAGGAGCTGGACGAACGAGTCCGTGCGACGGCGCTCGACCTCGAAGTCGTCGCAGAACTTGATGCAGTTCTGGGTGTATTCGGTCGGCTCGCCCTTGGCGTCGAACAGCGGGGTCTGGCCGGCTTCCGACAGCAGGTCCGAACCGCGGTCGATACAGACGATCAGGCGATCGGCCGTGTCGTCATTGGCCAGCACGAACGGATAGCGACGGATATAGGCCGGGATATAGACGTTCGGCTCGATCGAGCCATCGGCCTCGATGAACAGGTTTTCTTGCTGGTTCAGGCCCATCACCGCCAGCGGCACGCGGTCTTCGCCCGCGAAGATCACCGGATAGGTCAGCGCGGCCGGCGCGAATTCCGAGACCGTCAGCGGCACGGCGGTGCCGGCGGCGGCGAAGCCATACGGCTTGTCCTTGTGGACCAGAGCCAGTTTGGCGTGCTGTTCGCGGTTCAGCGGTTCAGGCGAGTGGTAGAACAGAACGTTGCCGGAGATTTCGCCGGCGGACTGGGTCGTTTCCATGAAGAGCTCTACGACAGAATAAGAAACGGGCGCTCGATGACGACCGCGAAGGCTCGGCCTTCTAGCCGATCCCAGGCCGACCGGCAATCTTGCCGCTCTCACGGACGGGACTTGGCCGCCTAGGGCCGAGCGATCCATGTCACGTGCGGCCGCAGCGGATCGCCCTCGGCCACCAGCGGATGGTCGAAATCCCGATCCGGCGTCGCGACCATGCCGATACGGCGCATGACCTTTTGCGAAGCGACATTGATCCGCGCCGTGAAGGCGACGATCTCGGTCGCGCCGATCTTTTGGAACCCTTCGGCCAGCCAGGCGCGGGCGGCCTCGGTCGCGTAGCCCTGCCCCCAGACCTCGGACAGCAGGCGCCAGCCGATCTCGACCTCGCCCTCCTCGGGCAGGCCGTCGGGGACATAGCCCAGGCCGGCCATCCCGATCACCCGCCGGTCGGCCTTGCGCTCGATCACGCCGATGCCGAAGCCGAACCGTTCCAGATGCTCCAGGCAGCGGTCGACCAGCAGATCGCTGGCGGCGCGGTCGCGCACGCCGCCCAGCCACCGGCCGACCTCGGGGTCGGCGCCGATCGCCGCCACCGCCGCCCGGTCCCCATCGACGGGCGGACGAAGGATCAGGCGCTCGGTCTCGATCACCGGCAGGTCTCGATCAAGCCGGGCGGCCGGTCGATAGCGCCGAATAGAATTCGGGCCGGCGGTCGCGGAAGAAGCCCCAGGCGGCGCGGTGCGTCGTCAGGAAGTCGAGATCGAAGGTGGCGCTGACCAGGCCTTCGTCCGAACGCCCGAGCTCCGACACCAGGTCGCCGCGATGATCGGCCACGAACGACGAGCCATAGAAGGTCTGACCGCCGTTCGGATAGCCGTCCCACGGCTCGAAGCCGATCCGGTTGGCGCCGATCACCGGGATCACGTTCGAGACGGCGTGGCCCTGCATGGCCCTCCGCCACGGCAAGGCGGTGTCCAGGCTCGGGTCGTGCGGTTCGCTGCCGATCGCGGTCGGGTAGAACAGGGCCTCGGCGCCCATCAGGGCCATGGCGCGGGCGGCCTCCGGGTACCACTGGTCCCAGCAGATGCCGACGCCGATCCGGCCAAAGCGCGTGTCCCAGACCTTGAAGCCGGTGTCGCCGGGCCGGAAATAGTACTTCTCCATGTAGCCCGGGCCGTCGGGGATATGGCTCTTGCGATAGACGCCCATCAGCGAGCCGTCGGCGTCGGCCATCACGAGGCTGTTGAAGTAGTGCGGGCCCTCGCGCTCGAAGATCGAGATCGGCAGCACCACGCCCAATTCGCCGGCCAGCGGCGCGATCGCCTTGACCACCGGATGCTCGCGCCACGGATGGGCTTCCGCGAACCAGCGCTCCTCCTGGGCGACGCAGAAGTACGGCCCCTGGAAAAGCTCGGACGGCAGGATGACCTGCGCGCCCTTGGACGCGGCCTCGCGGATGAAGGCTTCGGTCTTCTTGATATTGGCCTGCAGATCCATGCCGTAAGAGGTCTGGATCGCGGCGACGCTGAGCGTGCGGGCCATTAGGCGGGCTCCTGCTGGCTGATGCAGTGGAACGAGCCGCCGCCCGTCAGGATGGCGGTGGACGGCAGGCCGATGACCTGGCGCTCGGGGAACAGGCCCTTGATCACCTCGACGGCGAAGGCCCCCGACTCCTCGGCGTAGATCGGCACGATGACCGCCTCGTTGGCGATCAGGAAGTTCATGTGCGAGGCGGGGATCGGCTCGCCGTCCTCGTCGAGGATCTTGCCCGGCGAGGGGATGCGCGCGACCTGCAGCGGCGAGCCCCGGCTGTCGGTCATGCCGGCCAAGAGGCGCGCGGTCTCGGCATAGACCTGGGCGTTCGGATCGTCGGCCCCGAAAGCCATCGGACAGGCCACGACGCCGGGCGCCACGAAACGCGCCAGGTTGTCGACATGGCCGTCGGTGTGGTCGTTCAGGAGACCATCGCCCAGCCACAGCACCTTCTTCGCGCCCAGGGCGGAGGCCAGGGCCGAACTGGCCGCGGCCTCATCCCAGCCGGCGTTGCGATTGGCGTTGAGCAGGCACTGGCGCGTGGTCAGGATCGTGCCGTTGCCGTCATGATCGAGGGCGCCGCCCTCGAGGATGAAGCCGTTGCGGACCAGCGGCGCGCCCGAGGCGGCGGCGATCTGCTCGGCGACGATGTCGTCGCCCTCCAGGCTGTACTTGCCGCCCCAGCCGTTGAACTGGAAGCCGGCCGCCACGGCCTTGCCAGCATCGTCGACGAAGATCGGGCCGGTGTCGCGAAGCCAGATGTCGCCGAACTGGCCTCGGACGATCTCGACGCTGGTGTCGCCGAGCAGGGCGCGCGCGGCGGCTTCGGCCTCGTCGCCGACCACCATCAGGCGCACGCGCTCGCCGCCGGGACCGGCCAGGGCGCGGGCGAGGCCGGCGACCTCGGCCTGCGCCTGCTCAAGATCCTCCTGCCACAGCTCGGCGTGGCTGGGAAAACCTACCCACATGGCGCGGTGCGGAGCCCACTCGGCGGGAACGATGACGGTCATGGCGAAGCTCGGGCCTGAAACGGGAAGACGGGGGGCGAAAACACGAAAGGGGGCGCAGATGGCCCCTCTCGGGACCAGGGTCAAGCGCCGCCTAGTTAGCAAACGAAAATGACAAAGAAAAAGGGCGGCCCGAAGCCGGACCGCCCTTTCCCCTAGATGAGGTCGTGGACCTTAGAACTCGTACTTCAGGCCGACCTTGATGTACCAGGTCGAGCTTTGGTTCGAGCTGTTCACGGTCGGCGCCGTGGTCGGCGAGATCGTGCTGTACTGATAGTAGTTGCCCGGGCCGGCGGCGCAGGCGGTCGTGGCGGTCGCCTTGTTGGCGGCGCTCAGGCTCGGGTTGGCCAGAGCGGTCGCCTGACAGTTCACGGCCTGCACCACGTTCACGCGGTACGGGAACGAGTACTGTTCCAGCACGCCCCACTTCTTGTTGATCAGGTTGCCCAGGTTGATGATGTCCAGGGTCGCCTTCAGCTTCGAGCCGCCCGGGAAGAAGGCGGGCAGTTCCTGCTGCAGGCGAACGTCCATCGTCGTGATGTCGCGCGACTTGAAGGCGTTACGCGGCGCGATCTGGCCGGCGTAGTCCTTCAGGCCCGTGCTCTTCACGAACGCGTCGAGCTTGGCGGCGTCGGCGGCGTTGTTGAAGTGCACGATCGGGTCGCTGGTCATCGTGATGTTGCCCGACGAGTCGGCCTTCGGCACGTAGAACAGCTGGGTGTCGCGGAACGCCACGTCGCCCGTTTCGCCGAACGCCTGGTCGGCCTGGCCCGCGTTCGTGCCCAGGAACGAGTCGAACGTGTAGCTGAAGGGCAGGCCGGCGCGGCGCTGAATGAAGAAGCGCGCGGAAGTCTTGTTATCGCCGAAGAATTCGCGGCTATAACCAATCGACAGCTTCATCGAATACTTGATGTTGTAGTTCGAGATCGCGACCTCGGGATTGTCGCGGTCGCTGATGGCCCACTGGCTGTAGTTCGACAGAGCCACCGAGCTGGTGCCCGGGTTGGTCTCTTTCATGTTGGTGCGGGTGTAGGTGTAGTCGAAGTTCAGGCCGCGCGCCCAACCGTCGTTCCAGTCCTTGCCGACGCCCAGGGCGTAGGAGGTGCCGCCGCCCTTGCGGGTGTTGGTCAGCAGCAGGTCATAGAAGGCCGCGCTGCTGTTCTGGGTCCGGCTGGACAGGTAGGTCGGACGGCCGTCCGGCGCCCGCGGGCCCGGGTTGGCGTCGGCGTACAGGTCACGCCAGGTAACGCCATAGTTCGTGCGCTGATAGAGGCCGTCCGCGTGGAAGCGGAAGTCCTTGCCCAGGTACGGGATATCCACGTAGCGGGCGGCGCTGATCGAGTACTTCCACACCGACGGGGCTTGGAAGTTCGGATCGACGGCGTTGGCGATGCCGGTGCCCAGATTGGCCGAGTTCGTGTTGGCTTGCTTGGCGGCGTCGCCGACCTTGTTGCCGTCGACGTTGAGCAGGGCGCTCGAGCAGGCCGTCGGCGCGGTGGCCGTCGGGGACGCGGCTTGCGTCGGCGAGCAGCTGACCGAACCCAGCAGGTTGCCGGTGTTGCTGAAGCTGTTCGACAGCCACACGTTCGGGCTGCCGCCCGAGAACAGGCCCACGCCGCCGGTGATCACGGTGCGGTCGTCCGGACGCCAGTTGAAGCCCACGCGCGGCATGATCACGTGCATGTTCTTGTACGTGGCCGTGTTGGCGAAGCCGTATTGCGCCAGGAAGCGCTGGTTCAGCTGCGGGGTCGTGTCGGAGTCGTAGAACTCGCCGCGCAGGCCGACGCGGATCGTCAGGCCCGGCATCACGGTGTACTCGTCTTGAGCGTACAGCGTGTTGGTGATCGAGTTCCAGTTGGCCGCGCCGTGCGTCGCGATGTTGTCGGCGGCGTTGTTATAGGCCAGCGAGCAAGCTTGACGGTTTTGCAGGTTCACCAGGGCGTCCTTGGCGCCGCAGGTGTTGTCGAACACGTAGGAGCCGTTCGCGCGTTGGACGAACTCGTTGAAGACGTCCAGCTTTTCGCGGATCGCGCCGGCCGTGAAGACGTGGTCGCCGACCTTGTAGGTGGCGCGGAACTTCAGGGTCTTGGTCTTGTTGTCCAGGACGTTGGCCTGGCTCGAGATATCCGGGCCGAGCAGAACGGTCGAGCCGCCGAGCTTGATCTGGAAGTTGGCGAAGGTCGTGCCGCCCAGCGGGGCGCGCACCGACGAGACTTCCTTGCTCGAATATTCCAGCGCCGTCGAGAACTGGTCCGTCCACTGCGAGAACAGCTGACCAACCCAGATCTCGTTGGTTTCCGGCTTGGTGTAGTATTCCGACAGCAGCGACAGGTTGTTCGAGTTGTTGGTGCCGCCGTTGAACGTGCTGTTGTTCTCTTCGCGGGCGTATTCCAGCACCGCGCGGTGCTTGTCGGTGATGTTGCCGTCGAGCTTGATGAAGTACTTCTTGTCGGTCTGCGGCGGCAGGGTCAGGCCGTAGCCGAGCGGGTCATAGTTGTAGACCGACTTCAGGATGCTCTGGATCTGCTGGACCTGGGCGACGGTGACGCCGTTCACCTTGTTGGCCGCGGTGCTGTCCGACGGGCCGTAGGCGTCGCTGGCTTGCGAGTATTCGCCCTTTTCATAGCCGGCCGAGAAGAACAGGCGGTCCTTGATGATCGGGCCGCTGAAGGTCACGCCGTAGGTCTTGTCCTCGAAACGCGCGACGGTGAAGTTGCGGGTCCCGTCGACGCTTTGGAAGTGACGGCCGGCCATGCGCGAGGAGTCGTAGTCGCCGTAGACCGAGCCGTGGAAGCTGTTGCCGCCCGACTTGGTGACGATGTTCATCACGCCGCCCTGGAACGAGCCGTACTGGACGTCGTAGGGGGCGACTTCGAAGTTGAACGAGCGGACCAGTTCCAGCGAGATCGGCGAACGCTGCGACGGATAGCCGTTGCCGTTCAGGCCGAAGTCGTCGGCTTGCTTGACGCCGTCGATATAGACCGTGTTCACGCGGTTGTTCGAACCGGCGACGATCAGGGCGTTGTTGTTGGTCGGGTCGATCGTGACGAACGGGTTCAGGCGCGCCAGATCCTTCAGATCGCGGCTGAACGACGGCAGGGTTTCGATGTCCTTGGCCGTGAAGGTCGAGCGCGGGCCGGTCTCGAGGGTGCGGGCGCCGCTGGCCGACGCGGTCACGACGATCTGCGAGACTTGGTTGTCGGCATTGCCCAGGGCGATGTCGAGGGAGACCGGGGCGCCCGTGCCGACGTCGGCGACGTCGACGACCTTGCCTTGGTGAGCCGGGTCGCTGACCGCGACCGTGTACGGACCGCCGACGCGCAGGTTGCGGGCGGCGTAATAGCCGTCGGCGCTGGTGACGGTCGTCACCTTGGTGTTCGACGGCACGTGCGTGACGACGACGGCGACATTGCCCAGCGGGGCGCCGTTCGGGCCGGTGACGCGACCGCCGATCGAACCGGTGGTTTCCTGGGCGTAGACGGCCGAGGCCGACGCCATGGCCAGAACGGTCAGCGCAGCGCCGCCCGCGAGCCTTTTCATCGAGATCATTTTATCCCCTCGTTTTTTTTCGCGATGGCCAGACGGACAGCCTACTGAGCAGTCTCGTCGCCCATTCAGCGCCGGTCTTTAGCCTCCCTTTTCGAAGGTTTGGTGACGGAAAGGCCACGACCGCCCAGAAATTGTCATAAATGCCCACGGGGGCAGAAAAAATTGGTCAGTTTTATTTTACATGGCTAAGCAGGAGGCATGTCCGTACCCGCCCTGAAACTTGACCATAAGACAGCCGATCGCGCCTGGCGGTTGACGCTGATGATGGTGGGGGTGCTGACGGTTGCAAGGCTGGCGGCGCTGTTTGCGACCCCGCTGGAACTCTATCCGGACGAGGCGCAATATTGGCTTTGGTCTCGGACCCTGGCCTTCGGCTATTTCTCCAAGCCGCCGATGATCGCCTGGCTGATCTGGCTCACCACCCATATCGGCGGCGACGGCGAAGCCTGGGTGCGGCTGTCCGCGCCGCTGCTGCATGGCGCCACGGCGCTGATCGTCAGCCGGATCGCGCATCGGCTCTACGGCGGCTGGAGCGGCCTGGTCGCCGCGGCGATCTACGCCCTGATGCCGGGCGTCGTGCTGTCCTCGGGCCTGATGGCGACCGACGCGCCGCTGCTGTTTTTCCTGTCGCTGACGATCTGGGCCTATGTCGATCTGGCCGAGGCCCGCGCGCCGCGCCGTTATGCGGTGGCGCTGGGCATGGGCGTGGCGCTGGGGCTGGCCTTCCTGTCGAAATACGCGGCGATCTACGCCCTGGGCAGCATCGTGGTCCACGCGGCGATCTCCAGGGAGGCCCGCGCCCGCTGGTGTCCGGCGGCGATCAGCCTGTTCCTGGCCGCCTTCGTGATCACCCTGGCGCCCAACTTCGCCTGGAACGCCCGCCACCACTTCTCGACGGTCAAGCACACGGCGTCGAACGCCAATTGGAGCGGACACCATCTGTTCAATGTCCGCGAGCTGATCGAATTCATCGGCTCGCAGTTTGGCGTGTTCGGCCCCGCGCCCTTCGCCGCCCTGCTGGGCGGGGCGATCTGGCTGGGCGCCCGGAAACGGCTGTCGTCGCCGGATCTGTTGCTGCTGTGCTTCTCGGCCCCGCCGCTGATCATCGTCGCCGGCGAAGCCTTCGTGTCGCGCGCCAACGCCAACTGGGCCGGCGCGGCCTTCGTGGCGGGCTCGGTGCTGACGGCGGCCTGGCTGCTGCGGTGGAACGCCCGCCGCTGGCTGATCGGCGGGCTGGCCTTCGAGGCCCTGTTCGCGGCCTTCTTCATGGCCTGCATGGTCAGCCCCAAGCTGGCCGACGCCACCGGCCTGTCGAACGGCTTCAAGCGCGTGCGCGGCTGGGACCAGGCCGTCCAGACGATCATCGACCGCGCCCGCGAGGAGCAGGCCTCGCACGGCGGCGTCACCGCCGTCGCGATGGACGACCGCTTCGTCTACAACGCCGCCGCCTATTACGGCCGCGACTATTTCGGCGTCCCCGGCGCGCCGCCGCTGAAGATGTGGGTGCATGAAGCCCACCCGCAGAACCAGGCCGAGACCGAGGCCCCGCTGGACGCCGCTTCCGGCCGGCGGGCCCTGATCGTCAGCCTGGAAGGCGGCTATCGCCCCGAGATCGAGCAGGACTTCAGGCAAACCTCGGACCTCCAGATCGCCCGCGTGCGCCTGGACAAGAAACGCTCGCGGCGGATCGACCTGTTCATCGCCCGGGGGTTCGCGCCGCTGCCGCGCGATCCCGTCACCGGCCTGCCGCCCGAGCCGAGACACCAACCGTAGCCGCTGGCTGATTTCGAGGGATCATCGTCCTTTCGTTCGCCGCGCCGGCGCCGAGACTTAACCCCGTTGGATGGGAGGTCTCGATGTCGCGCCTATTCCTGATGCTGATCGTCCTGGCGATCGGCTCGCCTGCCTTGGCCAGGCCCCTGGTCGCGATCCTGGCCGAGCCGCGCGGGACCGAGACCACCGACCTGATCGCGCCCTATGCCGTGCTGGCCGAGTCCGGAGCGATCGACGTCCGGATCGTCGCGGCCGGCATGACGCCGATCAGACTGATGCCGGGCCAGGCCTTCGTCCGGCCGCAGGCGACCTATGCCGACCTGCGCCCCAACGTGATCGTTGTCCCCTTCATGATGCCGGCCGCGGATCCGGCCCGCGAGGCCTGGCTGAAGGCCCAGGCGGCGCGCGGCGCCCGGATCGTGTCGATCTGCGCCGGAGCCGAGACCCTGGCCCACGCCGGCCTGCTGGACGGTCTCGACGCCACCACCCACTGGTACGAGCTGGGTCGTCTGGCCAAGGCCTACCCCAAGGTCCGGTGGCGGCGCGACCGGCGCTGGATCGTCGACGGAAACGTCACGACCACCGCCGGGGTGACGGCCTCGATTCCGGCGAGCCTGGCCCTGCTGCGCGACCTGGCGGGCGAGGACACGATGCGGGCCACCGCCGCGAGACTGGGGGTTCCGCCGCCGGTCCAGGCCCACGACGGCGCCGCGTTCCGGGTCAACGGCGACGCGGTCCTGGCCGGCCTGTCGGGCTGGGCCAACGCCTGGCGGTCGCAGACGGTCGCGGTGAGGATCGCCGACGGCTTCGACGATCTGGCCTTCGCCACCACGCTGGACGCCTGGTCGCGCACCAACCGCTCCGAAGCCTTCGCCAGCGCGAGCGCGGTGTCGCGCCACGGCCTGGCCGTGATCGCCCCGGAGAAGCCTCCCCACGCGGAGCGGACGGTGGAGGCGCGGGCGGGAGATCCGGCATTGGTGCTGGAGGATATCGCCAGCGCCTACGGCAAGCCGACGGCGCGCTACGTGGCGCTCACGCTGGAGCACCCGTACTGGCTGACGAAATGATGGGGTGGCGGACCTCGCCCCGCGACAGGCTCAGGGCGAGGTCCGAATTCGAGTTCGGCTAGACGGCCACCTCGAACGCCGCCTCGGTCTTGGCCTTGACGTCATCGACCGTAACGCCGGGCGCCAGTTCGATCAGCTTCACCGGTGTCTTGCCGCGATTGATCTCGAAGACGCCCAGCTCGGTGATCAGCAGATCGACCACGCCGGCGCCAGTCAGCGGTAGCGTGCATTGCTTCAGCAGCTTGGGCGCGCCGGACTTCTCGCAGTGGTCCATGACCACCACCACCCGCTTGACGCCGGCGACGAGGTCCATGGCCCCGCCCATGCCCTTGACCATCTTGCCGGGCACCATCCAGTTGGCGAGGTCGCCGTTCTCCGCCACCTGCATCCCGCCCAGGATCGACAGGGCGATGTGGCCGCCCCGGATCATGGCGAAGCTGTCGGCCGAGCTGAAATAGGAGCTCGAATCCAGCTCGGTGATCGTCTGCTTGCCGGCGTTGATCAGGTCCGCGTCCTCTTCGCCCTCGTAGGGGAAGGGGCCCATGCCCAACATGCCGTTCTCGCTCTGCAGCGTCACATGCATCCCTTCCGGGATGTAGTTGGCCACCAGGGTCGGGATGCCGATGCCGAGGTTCACATAGAAGCCGTCCTGCAGCTCCTTGGCGGCGCGGGCCGCCATCTCGTCGCGGGTCCAGGCCATTACGCGGCTTCCTTCTGACGGGTGGTGACGCGCTCGATGCGCTTTTCGAATTTCGCGCCCTTGAGGATGCGGTCGACATAGATGCCCGGCGTGTGGATGGCGTCCTTGTCCAGGGCGCCGATCTCGACCAATTCCTCGACCTCGACGACGGTGGCCTTGCCGGCCGTGGCCATCATCGGATTGAAGTTCCGGGCGGTCTTCCGATAGATCAGGTTGCCCTCGGCGTCGCCCTTCCAGGCCTTGACGATCGCGAGGTCGGCGGTCAGGCCGCGCTCCATCACGTACATCTCGCCGTCGAATTCGCGGGTCTCCTTGCCCTCGGCCACCAGCGTGCCGTAGCCGGTGCGCGTGAAGAAGGCCGGGATGCCCGCGCCGCCGGCGCGGATGCGCTCGGCCAGGGTGCCCTGCGGATTGAACTCCAGTTCCAGTTCGCCGCTGAGGTAGAGCTGTTCGAACAGCTTGTTCTCGCCCACATAGGACGAGACCATCTTCTTGATCTGACGGTTCTCCAGCAGGATGCCCAGGCCGAAGCCGTCGACGCCGCAATTGTTGGAGATGACCGTGAGGTCCTTGGTCCCCGCCGCGCGGATCGCCGCGATCAGGTTTTCCGGAATGCCGCAGAGGCCGAACCCGCCGGCCATGATGGTCATGCCGTCGAACAGCAGCCCGGCCAGGGCCTCGACGGCGTCTGTCTTCACCTTGTCGACCATGGTGTCTCCCTTGTTCCGGATTATACGTCCGGCGTCTGGCGACCCGTGTCGCCCGAGCCGAGAAGAAATTCAACCCTTGATGAATTATTTTCCAGAAGGGCCGTTCGATGACCGACGCTAGCACCGGGCCCGTGACGCCTTCCACCTCCGGGGTGCTGCTCGTGCTGGCCCATCCGGCGCTTGAACGCTCCCGCGCCAATCGCGCCCTGGCCAAGGCGGCCAAAGGCCTTTCCGGCGTCACCTTCAAGGACTTGTACGAGGTCTATCCTGACTTCGTGGTCGATATCGAGGCCGAACAGGCCGCCCTGCTCGCCCACGACGTCGTGGCCCTGCAATTTCCGCTCTACTGGTACTCGACCCCGTCGCTGATGAAGGAATGGCTGGATCTGGTGTGGCTGCACGGCTTCGCCTACGGCGAGGGCGGCGAGGCCCTGAAGGGCAAGCGTCTGTTCGTGGCCTGCACGACCGGAGCGAGCGCCAAGGCCTATCACGCCCACGGCTACAATCGCTTTTCGATGGACGAATTCCTGCGTCCGCTGGAGCAGACCGCCCATCTGTGCGGCATGGGCTGGGAGACCCCCTTCGTGGTCCATGGCGCCTCGGTCAAGGACGACGACGCCCTGAAGGCCGAGGCCGAACGCTACAAGGCGCGCCTGGCTTCGCTGCTTCCCGCCCCATCGATTTCTGGCAAGACGGAGGCGTAAGGAACGGCATGGAGAACTTCCTCACCCAGACCCTGGTCTATCTGGGCGCGGCCGTCGTCTCGGTGCCGATCGCCAAGCGGCTCGGGCTCGGCTCTGTGCTGGGCTATCTGATCGCCGGCGTCATTATCGGCCCGTTCGCCCTGGGCCTGACCGGCCAACTGGCCGACGTCATGAAGTTCGCCGAGTTCGGCGTCGTCATCCTGCTGTTCCTGATCGGCCTCGAGGTGCAGCCCTCGATGCTGTGGGACATGCGCAAGGCGATCTTCGGCCTGGGCGGAGCCCAGGTGCTGGGAACGGGCCTGGCCATCGCCGCCGCCTCGCTGGCCCTCGGGCTGCCCTGGCAGCAGGCCCTGGCCGTCGGCCTCGTCCTGGCCATGTCCTCCACCGCGATCGTGCTCCAGACGTTGGACGAGAAGGGTCTCCGGCAAGGGCCGGTGGGGCGCGCGGCCTTCGGGGTGCTGTTGCTGCAGGACCTGGCGGTCATCCCGCTGTTCGCCCTGCTGCCCTTGCTGGCGACCGGCGCCCCTCACCCGACCGAGACCAGCGGCGGCCATGGCGGCGGCAGCCTGGTGGCCCACCTGCCCGTCTGGGCCCAGATGCTGTCGGTGTTCGCCGCCGTCGGCGCCGTGGTCGGCGGCGGGCGCTATCTGGTTCGGCCGGTGTTCCGCTTCATCGCCAAGGCCCGCCTGCGCGAGATCTTCGTCGCCGCCGCCCTGCTGATCGTGGTTGCCGTCGCAAGCCTGATGCAGATCGTCGGCCTCTCCCCCGCCCTCGGCGCCTTCCTGGCCGGGGTGGTGCTGGCCGAGAGCGAGTTCCGCCGCGAACTGGAGACCGATATCGAGCCGTTCCGGGGCCTCCTGCTGGGCCTGTTCTTCATCACGGTCGGCGCGGGCGTGAACCTGCCGCTGGTGGCCAGCCAGCCCCTGACGCTGCTGGGCCTGGTGATCGGCCTGATGGCGCTGAAGTTCCTGGTCATGTACGGTCTGGCCCGACTGTTCGGCGCGCCGAAACGGGGCGCCATGGCGGTGGCCACGGCCCTGGCTCAGGGCGGCGAGTTCGCCTTCGTTCTGCTCACCTTCACGGTCGGCGCCGGCGTCATCGGCGCGCAGCTGGCCGCGCTGCTGACCGCCGCCGTGGCGGTCTCGATGGCCTTCACCCCGCTGGCCATGATCCTGTACGAGCGCGTCGCGGCCCTGATGGACGCGGCCATTCCCGACGTGGTCCCCGACACCGGCGACTTCGACGAGGGAGAGCCCGACATCATCATCGCCGGCTTCGGCCGTTTCGGTCAGATCGCGGGCCGCCTGCTGTCCGCCAACGGCTTCAAGTCGACCGTGCTGGATAGCGATATCGAACAGATCGAGCTGCTGCGCCGGTTCGGCCGGCGCGTTCACTATGGCGACGCCACGCGGCTCGACCTGCTACGCCAAGCCGGCGCCGATCGCGCGCGGATGCTGATCGTCGCGCTGGACGACCGCGAGAAGACCGTCGAGCTGGTCGAGACGGCGCGGAAGGCCTTTCCCGATCTCGTCATCCTGGCCCGGGCGTGGGACCGGCGCCATGCCTACGATCTGCTGGCCAATGGCGCGGACGCGGTCGAACGCGAGACCTTCGAGTCGGCCCTGGCGCTCGGAACCACGGCCTTGCAGAAGCTGGGCTTCCGGGCCCACCGCGCCCATCGCGCCGCGGCCTTCTTCCGTCGCCACGATCGGCGAACGTTCGAGGAGCTGCGGCCGATGTGGGGCCAGGAAGAGGCCTATATCCTGGCCTCGCGCGACGCGGCCCAGACCATGGACCGCCTGCTGAACGCCGACCTGCACCGGATGCGCCCCGGCGACGCCGGCGGGGCCTGGAACACCGCCAGCCTCGACGAGGAGCTGCGCGAACAGGCCGCGCGGGAAGGCGCCGAGTAGACGGCCGGCCCTACCGCGCCGGCTGGTCGGCCGGAACCTTGCCGCCGGCGCGGCGGAAGAGATCGGCGAGGGCGGGGAACAGACCGCGCTCCGAGGCGCGATGATAGATCGAGTCCGCGCCCAGGGCCTGGGCCAGCCGGGCGTGGGCCTTGCCCAGGTTGTGATACGGCAGGCGCGGCAGCAGGTGGTGCAGGGCGTGGTAGCGCAGGCCCACCGGCGCCCACAGCGCCGACAGCACGTTGGGCGGCGGCACGTTCACCGAGTCGAGAAACTGCTCGTCCAGGGTCATCTTGCCGCCGTCGTTGTCCCAATGGTGGGCCGCGAGCGTGCGCGCCTGGTTGAGGAAGGTGGCGAGGGCGAAGACGGCAAGACCCGTCAGCACCCCGCGCAACGGCAGCCAGCCCGCGATCGTGGCGCCGATCACCGTCCAGGACCACAGCCAGCAGGCGATATCCTGGATCACCCATTCGCGGCGCCAGCGGTCGACGTCCTCGCGCACGAAGTCCGGATTGATCATCAGCGCCGACAGGCGTCCGCGCACCATGCGGCGCAGCGACGGAATGACGAACGACAGCGGAACCAGCACCGCCGAGCGCAGGATCACGCCGAGCGGCGCCAGCAGCGCCACGAATAGAAAGCCGGCCAGCTTGAACGGCGTGAAACGCGACAGCGGCAGGTATTCCGGATCCAGAGCGGTGCCGAAGCGGTCCTTGACGTGGTGGACGTTGTGCACCCCCTCGTACATCAGCGACGGCGTCATCAGCGGCACGCCCACCAGCACGTTCCAGCCGAGGCGGAAGCCGGGCGCTTCGTCGTCACGAATGTGGGTCAGCTCGTGAATGAAGCTGAGCGCGCGATAGAGCGCCAGCACGCCGACCAATCCTGCCGCCAGGCCGATCGCCAGGTTGGAGGTCGTCGCGGCGACCACGACGCCGCCCCACATCAAGGCCACCGAAACCAGCATGTCGGCCCAGTAGACGGTCGCGTTCGGCGTCATCAGGTCCTGCGCCAGGCCATAGGCTTGCTTGGTCAGGCCGACACCATCGCTGGCGGTTTTCGTCACGTCTTCCTCGCGCCGGACGGAATTGAAGGAGACGAATTGGCGACGACAGGGGCGAAAAGCAACTGTTTGCGTGGGCTCAGGCGACAATTCCGCGCCCTTACGGACGCAACGCCCCGTCGCCACCTTGGCGGGTTTGCTGTAAATCAAAGCGCCTTGGGCGAAGGCCCGTCAATTAGCCAGGTTTCGCCCCTACGTCGTGGCCGGCCCGAACAGGCTTCGCGTCCCATCGCCGCCCGTGTAGTAAGAAGAGACTTACCCCCTCAGACCTCGTTCCTCAAGGCTCGCAGACGTGTCCACCTCCGCCATCGAACCTGTCTCGTTCTCCCTCTACGCCAAGGACTTCCCGCGCTTCGCCCAGGCGCTGGGCGCCTCGTTCGAGCGCTATGGCTTCGCCGTGTTGTCCGACTATGACCTGCCGCAGGACCGCATCGACGCGGCCGTCGACAGCGCCAAGGCGTTCTTCGCCCTGCCCGAGGACGTCAAGAAGCAGTACGCCGGCGTCAAGGGCGGCGCGCGCGGCTACATCCCGTTCGGCGTCGAGACCGCCAAGGGCGCCGACCACTACGACCTCAAGGAATTCTGGCACATGGGCCGCGACCTGCCGCCCGGCCACCGCTTCCGCGCCCACATGGCCGACAACGTCTGGCCGGCCGAGATTCCGGCGTTCAAGCACGATGTCAGCTGGCTCTACAACGGCCTCGACGCCATGGGCGGCAAGGTGCTGGAGGCGATCGCCACCTATCTGAAGCTGGACCGCGACTTCTTCAAGCCGACCGTCCAGGACGGCAATTCGGTGCTGCGCCTGCTGCACTATCCGCCGATCCCCGCCGACGCGACCGGCGTGCGGGCCGGCGCCCACGGCGACATCAACACCATCACGCTGCTGCTGGGCGCCGAGGAAGGCGGCCTGGAGGTCTTGGACCGCGACGGCAAGTGGCTCCCGATCAATCCGCCTCCGGGTTGCCTGGTGATCAATATCGGCGACATGCTGGAGCGTCTGACCAACAACGTTCTGCCCTCGACGGTGCACCGCGTGGTGAACCCGCCGCCCGAACGGCGCGGCGTGCCGCGCTATTCGACGCCGTTCTTCCTGCACTTCGCGTCGGACTACGAGATCAAGACGCTGCCGAACTGCATCACGCCCGACAACCCGGACCGCTATCCGCAATCGATCACGGCGGACGAATTCCTCCAGCAGCGCCTGCGCGAGATCAAGCTGGCCTGAGGCTGGCGACCGAAACGCCGAAAGGCGGGCGACGGCTTCGCGGCCGTCGCCTTTCTACTGCGAAATCCGCAGGTTCTGGATCGAGCCGGCGATGGTGTTGAACACCGCGGTCAGCTGGGCCGAGGCCGTCACGTCGTAATATTTGTCGCTGGAGCTGGCGCAGGCCTGCAGGCCGGCCTTGGCGTTCGACGAGACGCCGACGCCGATCGTATAGATGATGACGCCGGCGTTCTTGGCGTTTGTGCAGGTCTTGGATTCCCGGCTGTCGATCGCCGCCTGGCGATCGTCGCCCGACGATGACGTGGTCAGCGGCGTATTGTTGCTATCTCTAAGCCTGCCCTGCCAGATATAGCCGTAGCCGGTATAGATCGAATAGTTAGGGTTGCTGTAGACGTCGTTGGTGTTGTCGCCATCGGTCAGCAGCACGATGATCTTTTGGGTCTTGGGCGTGCTGTAGGCCGCACCGTCGGCGAAAGGCGCGTTCGGCGACAGGGTGTGCCAGCCCCACATCAGGCCCATAGCGATATTGGTGTTGCCGCCGGCCGTCATCTGGTCGAGCTTGGCGTTGACCGTATTGACCCCGGACATCGTCGCCAGATTGGTCAAGCGCAACAGACTGGCGACGCTGCAGCCCGCGTTCGGACCATAGTCCGTGCCCGTCTTCGCCCCGCTATACACCGAGCTTTTGTTACTCGCTGAATACTTCGAAGTGACGTTCTGCCTGGTAAACCAGTCCTTGGACGATGTCGCCCCGGTGTCCTTCAGCCAGTTGTTCTGGATATCCCCATAGTAGCTGTGCTGGGTGTCGCGATAGTTCGAGTACCTGTACTCAGGAATGACATTGTCGTCGGGCTCGTCCGGCGCGAAGAACGGCACGAACATCGTGGCGCCCGTCCCGGACGTCGGCGCGGTGTCCTGCGTATCGTAGGGGTCCGGCCGGCTCTCGACGCACCCGCCCCAGCTTAGTCCCAGATTGCTCAGCAAGGTGAAGCGGTTCTGCGAGGTCGCGAAGAGGTCGGAGCCGTAGGCGGACGGCTGGGTCCCGGTGATCCAGGCAGCGTTCTGATAGGTCGAGCCCACGTTCACGGTCATCGAGAACGGGACCACCGAGATCTTCACCGCGTTCGGATCCGACGACCGGGTCGCGGCCGCGGCCAGGGTCGAGACCAGGGACTTGGAGGCCGATTTCAGAGCATCGATCTTGGAGCCGCCGGAGCCCAGCGTGTCGTTCATCGACCCGGTGTTGTCGAGCACCAGGGCCACCTCGAGCTTGTTGACCGAGCGGACCACCGTCGACGAGGCGGTGACCGTCATGTTCGCGTTGGTCCAAAGGTTGGAGATGATCGGCGCGATCGACACCGTGGCCGCGCCGATCACCGTATTGTTGGCGCCCGCGACGAAGTTGGAATTGCTGCCGGTGACGCCCAGGTTCAGGTTCGCGACCTCGGCCAGAAAGGCGGCGTTGCCCACCGTGGTGAGATCGGCGTCCGTCACCGCGGTCGAGCGCGCCGCGATCAGGGTGGCCGCGTCCAGGGCGTCCTGCAGCTGACGACGCTCCAGACTGGCGCGACCGATATCGACCATGCCCAACACCATGATCGACAGGGGAATGGCCAGAAAGACGAACTGAACCGCGGCCGCGCCGCGCTCGTCGCGAGCGGCTCCGCCCAGCCAGCGGCGCAATCGGGTCATCAGTCGGGTCAGCCCCGAATTTTGCCCCGTCATGTCAAGCGACTCCCGCGAAAGGCGGCAAGGCTAGGCAACCAGACCCGAACAATTAGGAAAGCAACATGGTTAAGCACTCATGAACGGCGGGTGCGTCGACCGCCCGTCCCTACACTTGGCCTGGCGTCGCCGAGCGGGCTACCGCGCGATGTAGAGGCTGCGCAGCGAGTCGCCGATGTTCTGGAACGCCGTCAGCAGCTTGCCCGTGTCCGTCGCGTCGAAATAGTGCGAACTGTCGGTGGCGCAGGTGCTCAGGATGCTCTTGATGGTGGGGTCCGTGACGTTGAACGCCACCGTGAACACCTCGATGTTCTTGGCCTTGATGTTGGTGCAGAGCTCGGCCGTATAGGTGTTGGCCTGGACCGCCGGGCTGTCGGGATAGGGCGTGGGCGACACGTCATGCGCGCCGTTGCTGGCCCGCATCAGCTTGGAATTGGCCCCGTCGGTCATCAGCACCATGGCCTTTCGCGGGTTGCGGTTCTTGCCGCTCGGGTCGTAGGCCGCCGCGTCGGTCAGGGGCTGGGCCGAGGACAGCATGTTGAAGCCCCAGGCCAGACCGGCCGGAATATAGGTATCGCCCGAGGCCGACAGGGCGTTGATCGCCGACTTGACCGTCGCGGCGGTGCTGGTCAGCGGCGTGATCGTGGCGCTGCAGGTCAGGTTCAGGAACCCCGGATAGACCCGCGTCGCATCATCGTCCGTGACGTTCTTCGGATAGGGCGGCGAACCGACGCAGCCGTTGAACTTGTAGTTCGTGGTCGTGGTCTTGTCCTGCGTACAGGTCGTCACGGGCGTGATGGGGGTCGTGACGCAGTTGATCGAACGACTGCAAGTCGCCGTGTAAGGGACGCCATCGCTATAGCCCGTGCAGCTATAGTATTGGGTCTGGCACGTGGTCTTGGTCGAGACCGTGGTGCACTGGCCCTTGGTCGTGGAGGTGGTCGAATAGTCGGCTGGGACGCTGACCCAGCTCTGATAGCGGCTGGCGACGCCGACATTGACGTACTGAGCGAACGGCACCACGCCGATCTTGACGTTGGCGGTCCCCCCGGAGGTCAACTTGTCCACCAACGATGAGGCCGCGGTCTTGAGGGTGGCGAGCTTGGTGCCCGCCATCGACCCGGTGGTGTCCAGCACCATGACCAACTCGACCGGCGCCCCCTGAGCCCGCATCACCGTCGTCCTGGCCGTGACGGGAATGTCGGCCCCGGACCACAGGTTGGAGATGATCGGCTTCAGAGTCGCCGTCGCCGTGCCGACCACCTGATTGTTGGCTCCCATGGTGAAGGTCACGTTGCTGGCGGTCAGACCAAGGTTCAGGCCCGCCACCTCGGACAGGAAGGCCGGGTCGCCGACCGCTTCGAGGTCGGCGGTGGTGGTCACCGTCGAGCGGGCCGCCAGCAGCGTCGCGGCGTCCAGGGCGTCCTGCATCTGCCGGCGCTGAAGGCTCAGGCGGCCAATATCCACCAGGCCGAAGATCAGGATGGCCAGCGGAATGGCCAGGAACGCGACCTGCACGGCGACGGCCCCGCGGCGGTCTTGCCACAGGCCTGCGATCAGGACGCCGAGGCGGCGTAGATGCGAACGGGCGATCGACATTCTCAACACCAAGGCGTGACCTTTCGTCGCAATCATGCCTGGCGAGAGTGAATAACCTGGAAATGGCCCCCGGAGACGCGTGGTAAGGCTTCGACTCCCGATCCGGGTGCGGCTAAACCCCGACCCATGCCGTTCACCGCCACCGTCCTGACCATGTTCCCCGAGGCCTTCCCCGGCCCGCTCGGCGTCTCGATGATCGGGACCGCCTGGAAGGAGCAGGACCTGTGGCGCCTGGAAACGCTGGACATTCGGGCCTTTTCCAAGGATAAGCGCGGCTTCCTCGACGACACCCCCGCGGGTGGCGGCGCGGGAGCCGTGCTCAAGGCGGACGTTATCGCCTCCGCGCTGGACAGCGTGGAGCGCGATGGGCGGCCGCTTTTGTACATGAGCGCCCGGGGCAGGCCCCTGACCCAGGCGCGCGTTCGGGAGTGGTCCAAGGCGCCCGGTATCGTGGTGCTGTGCGGTCGCTTCGAAGGGGTGGATCAGCGGGTGCTCGACGCCCGGGGGTTCGAGGAGGTCTCGGTCGGAGACGCCGTGCTCGCCGGTGGCGAAGCGGCGGCGATGGTCGTGATCGAGGCGTGCGTTCGACTGGCCCCGGGGGTTCTGGGGAATATCGAGAGCACGCTGGAAGAAAGCTTCGAGGACGGTCTCCTCGAGCATCCGCAGTACACCAGGCCGCGGACGTTCGAAGGGCTCGACATCCCCGAGGTGCTGCTGTCGGGCGATCACAAGAAGATCGACCAATGGCGCAAGCTTATGCGTGAAGAGACGACCCGCGAGCGGCGCCCGGATCTCTGGGAGGCCCACCTCGCCAATCAACAGGCAAAAGGCGACCCGAAAACGGGTAAGCCCAAGGAGACATGATCATGGCGATCAACATCATCGCTCAGCTTGAGCAAGAAGAATCGGCCCGTCTGCTGGCCGCCCGCGCGATCCCGGACTTCCGTCCCGGCGACACCCTGCGCGTCAACGTGAAGATCAAGGAAGGCGAGCGCGAGCGCGTTCAGGCCTACGAAGGCGTCTGCATCGCCCGTCAAGGCGCCGGCGTCCACGAGAGCTTCACGGTCCGTAAGATCTCGTTCGGCGAAGGCGTGGAGCGTCTGTTCCCGCTGCTGTCGCCGAGCATCGAAAGCATCGAAGTCAAGCGTCGCGGCGTCGTCCGTCGCGCCAAGCTGTACTACCTGCGCGACCGTCGCGGTAAGTCGGCCCGTATCGCCGAACGCGCTGGCGGCCCGAAGGCCTCGGCTTCGTCGGAAGACTAAGTCTCCGATACTCGGAATGAACGAGGCCCCGGCGGAAACGCCGGGGCCTTTTTCTTTGCCGATTGCGTGGCCGCGTCAGATGTGCGTGCCGCCCGAGACCTCGATGCGCTGGGCGTTGACCCAGCCGAAGTCATCCGACAGCAGGCCGGCGATCACCGGGCCGACATCCTCGGGCAGGCCGACGCGACCGAGGGCGGTGTTGTCGGCGACCATCTTGTTGACCTGCGGGTTATCGCGGACCATGCCGCCGCTGAAGTCGGTAGCGATGGCGCCCGGGGCCACGACATTGGCGGTGATTCGACGCGGGCCCAGCTCGACGGCCATATAGCGGGTCAGGGCCTCGACGGCCGCCTTGATGGGACCGTAGCCGACCCGGCCCGGCATGGCGAAGCGCGCCAAGCCCGAGGAGATATTCACGATCCGCCCGCCGTCGTTCATCAGTGGAAGCAGGGCCTGGGTCAGGAACATCGGCCCCTTCAGGTGCACGGCGTAGAGCGCGTCCATCTCGGCCTGGGAAATCGTGGTCAGCGCGGCGCCCGAGGACGTGCCGGCATTGTTGACCAGGTAGTCGAAGCGCTCGGCGCCCAGCTGCGCTAGCGCGGCCCGCACCTGCTCGGCGAAACCCGTGAACGAGGCCGCTTCGCCGACGTCGAGCCGCAACGCGACCGCCTTGGCGCCGGCCTCGTCGATCGCCGCGACGACGGCGTCGGCCTCGGCGCGGCTGGACTTGTAGGTGATGATCGAGCGCACGCCACGCTCGGCCAGGCGCAGGGCGGCGTCGCGGCCGATGCCGCGGCTGGCGCCGGTGATGATCGCGATCTTGGACATGGGGAGGCTCCTAATGGGTAATCGATAACACCCACCCTGCGCCTCGCGCCGCGCAGACTGGATGCCAGGACCATCCGATTTCTTGCCTATTCCTACTCCATGCTTACATTGGCCGAGACCCAGGACCGGAGCCGTCCATGCCCACGCCCCTGGCTGAAGCCCTGCTGCGCTACACCGAGCGCCAGACCGGTGAGAGCCCGTTCCTCACGGTCTTGCCGGGCGTGGCGGTCATGCGCTCGGACCATCCCAGGCCCCCAAGTCATATCCTGTCAGGCCCCGCGGTCTGCCTGGTCGCCCAGGGCGCCAAGTGGGGCAATTTCGGCGGCCGGCAGTTGGAATACCGCGCGGGCCAGGCGCTGGTGATCGGGGTAGAAACCCCCTCGGTCGGCAAGGTGTTCGAGGCCAAGCCAGGCGCGCCGTGCCTCGTCCTGATGTTCGAGCTCGATCTTACCGTTCTGCGCGAAGTAGCCGAGACCCTGGACCCGCCACCGCAGATCAACGCCCCCCCGCGCCGGGGGGTGTTCGTTACGAATTTCGACGGCCCTTTGGCCGACTGCGCCCTGCGGTTGGCGCGCCTGCTGGAAACGCCCCAGGCGGCCCCGGCCCTGCAGCCGGCCATCATGCGCGAGATCTGCTACTGGCTGCTGGCCGGTCCGCACGGCGGCGACATCGCCCGGCTGGCCCTAAAGACAGGTCCTTCGCGCCATCTGCAGGACGCGCTGAAGGCGTTGCGCGACCGCTTCCGAGACACCGTCCGGATCGAAGACCTCGCGCGGATAGCTCATATGAGCGTCTCGGCCTTCCACCGGCGGTTCAAGGCCCTGACCTCGTACACGCCGCTGCAGTACCAGAAGCAGCTACGTCTGCTGGAGGCCCGTCGGCTGATGGTGGCCCACGGCGCGAACGTCGAGACCGCCGCCTTCGAGGTCGGCTACGAGAGCCCTTCGCAGTTCAGCCGGGAATATGCCCGACTATTCGGCGCGCCGCCCAAGCGGGACGTCCAGCGCCTGCGGGTCGCGGCCTAAGCTGGCTTATCGCCATGGGCCGCGGCCCAGACCCTTTGCGCGGCAAAGCTTGAGTGCAATCGCACCATTCTTGACAAACCCGCGTTCCGTGAGATGATGAATTCACCCCCGGCGCTTGTCGCCCGGGCTTCCAGACCGTCTTCTTTCTAGCGGACGGCCCTCTTCGGGAAGGCGACATCGGCCCCCGAAGGCTAAAAATGATGCTAGGGCGCGCCGACATGTCGAAAGACCGGCGCGCCCTTTGTCTATCTTCAAAATCAGAGGCAACCTCGTCCGGCGGCTCCGCGGATGCGCCGCTGTTCGGAGAACAATCTTATGAGCTCGTCCTTGGAGACTCGCCTCGCGGCCTGCGAGCGCGCCAATAGCCGCCTTCGTAGGATCGTCTTGGCCCAGTTTCTGGTCTGGCCGGTGGGGGCTCTTGTTCTGGCTGGCGTGGCGCTCGCCGATCGCTCGCCCGCGCCGGTGGCGTCCATCAAGGCGCGTGAAATCGCCATCATCGACGGCAAAGGCGTGGTGCGAGCGCGCCTAAGCGGCGACTTGCCGGACGGCGTCATGGCGAACGGCCACGTGGCAAAGCGGGGCAGCAAGGCGGCCGGCCTGATACTTTACGACGAGCAGGGCATTGAACGCGGAGGCTACGTAACCCAAGACACCGGCAGCAACGTCATGCTGACCCTCGACTCCAAGTATCGACAGGCGGCTCTGTTCGTCGCGGGCCCAGACCAAGAACAAGCTAGCGCGCTAAGGCTGTGGTCAACCGCCAGCGGGATCGAGTTGCGATCAGACGACATGGGATCGCGGATGAGCGTCAATGACCGTTCAGGCGTAATACTCCAGCAGCCAGTCATCTCCACCATTTCGGCGGAGACCTGCGGCGAGTACCGGGCGCTGGCCGTCCAATACCCCAAGGAACGCATCTGCCAGTCGCGCTTCACCGAAGCCGCCTGCACCGCCTGCCTGACGCATTGAGGCAAGAAACATGCGCTACCCTGACCTTCTCTACCGCTATAGAGGCACGAACGACCGCTAGACCGCGATCGACAAAGCATTTTCAGCGCTTCCTCGCTTTACGCGCCCCGTCGGAAAGCCTAGATGCGACGCGCCATGACCCGCACAGCCAAAACCCTTTACGACAAGATCTGGGACGCTCACGTCGTCAACGAAGCCGACGGCGAGGCGATCCTCTATATCGACCTACACCTGATCCACGAGGTGACCACGCCGCAGGCCTTCGCCGGCCTTCGCGCGGCGGGTCGCAAGGTGCGTCGTCCCGACCGCACGCTGGCCGTGGCGGACCACAATATCCCGACCGAGGGTCAGGCCCTGGGCGTGGACGCCGTGAAGGACGAGGAGGCGCGCCTCCAGCTCAAGACGCTGGCCCGTAACGTGGCGGACAACGGCATCGAATTCTTCCCGATGGGCGACATCCGCAACGGCATCGTCCATGTGGTCGGCCCCGAGCAGGGCCGCACCCAGCCGGGCATGACCATCGTCTGCGGCGACAGCCACACCTCGACCCACGGCGCCTTCGGAGCCCTGGCCCACGGCATCGGCACGTCCGAGGTCGAGCACGTGCTGGCCACCCAGACCCTGCGCCAGAAGAAGGCCAAGAACATGCTGGTCCGCGTCGACGGCCAGCTGGCGCCCGGCGTCACCGGCAAGGACATCGCTCTCGCCGTCATCGGCGAGATCGGCACCGCCGGCGGCACCGGCTATGTCATCGAGTTCGCCGGCGAGGCCGTGCGGAGCCTGTCCATGGAGGGCCGCATGACCCTCTGCAACCTGACCATCGAGGGCGGCGCCAAGGCCGGTCTGGTGGCGCCGGACGAGAAGACCTTCGCCTACATCCAGGGCAAGCCCTCGTCTCCCAAGGGGGCGGCCTGGGACATGGCCCTGTCGCACTGGAAGACCTTCTTCACCGACGAAGACGCCGTCTTCGACCGCACCGTGGTCATCGACGGCGCTGCCCTGGTTCCGATGGTCACCTGGGGCACTTCCCCCGAGGACGTCATCCCGGTCACCGGCAACGTGCCGGATCCGGAAAGCTTCGCCACGCCGGACAAGCGCGCGGCCGCTCACCGCGCGCTCGACTATATGGGCCTAACCGCCGGGCAGCCGATCTCGGAAGCCAAGATCGACCGCGTGTTCATCGGCTCGTGCACCAACAGCCGCATCGAGGACATGCGCGCCGCCGCCGCCGTGGTGCAGGAAGCCTTCCTGCACGGCCGCCTGGTCGCGCCGCACGTCAAGGCGATGGTCGTGCCGGGTTCGGGCCTCGTGAAGGAACAGGCCGAGGCGGAAGGACTGGACGCCATCTTCAAGGCGGCCGGCTTCGACTGGCGCGAGCCTGGCTGCTCGATGTGCCTGGCCATGAACCCCGACAAGCTGGCCCCGGGCGAGCGCTGCGCCTCGACCAGCAACCGCAACTTCGAAGGCCGCCAGGGCCGCGCCGGCCGCACGCACCTGGTCTCGCCGGCCATGGCGGCGGCGGCGGCGATCGCCGGCCACCTGACCGACGTGCGGACCTTCCTGCAGGAGAGCGCCCAATGAAGGCCTTCACCCGCCTCGACGGCCGCGCGGCTCCGCTGGAGCTGGCCAATATCGACACCGACCAGATCATCCCCAAGCAGTTCCTCAAGACCGTGGAACGCGAGGGCCTGGCCAAGGGTCTGTTCTACGACTTCCGGTTCGATGGCGACGGCAATGAAATCAGCGACTTCGTGCTGAACAAGCCGGAGTACAAAGGCGCGTCCGTGCTGATCGCCGGCGACAATTTCGGCTGCGGCAGCTCGCGCGAGCACGCGCCCTGGGCGCTGATGGACTTTGGGATCATGTGCGTGATCTCGACCAGCTTCGCCGACATCTTCTTCAACAACTGCTTCAACAACGGCCTGTTGCCGGTGATCGTGAAGCCGGAGGAGCTGGCGGCCCTGATGGACGAGGCCAAGGGCGGCAACCACATGGTCAGCGTCGACCTTGAGGCCCAGACCGTGGTCTCGCCGTCGGGCAAGACGTTCAGCTTCGCCATCGATCCGGTTCGCAAGGAGAAGATGCTCAAAGGCCTCGACGCCATCGGCGAGACCCTGCAGCACGGCGGCGACATCGACGTCTTCGAGAGCAAGCGCGCGATCAGCCAACCCTGGCTGGAAGTTTGATGTCCTCTCCCCTCCCCTTGATGGGGAGGGGCAGGGGTGGGGTGGCGCGGCGGTTCGGCCGCGCTAGACCCCGACAGGCTGTCACCCCCATGCTCGACCCTTCCTCCATCAAAAGGGGGAAGGGGGAGACCGCTAGATGACCCTCATCCTCGCCGGCACGATCCGCATCGCCCCCGAACGCCTGGCCGACCTGCGCCCCCATCTGCGCGCCCAGGTCGAGAACACCCGCGGCGAGCCGGGCTGCCTGGACTACGCTCTGACCGAGGACCCGCTGGATCCCGGCTTGATCCGGGTCTACGAGCACTTCGAGAGCGAGGCCGCGCTGGAGCACCACCGCGCCACCCCGCACATGGCCGCCTGGCGCGCCGCCTGCGCCGAGCTGGGCGTACACGGCCGCGACCTGCAATCGTTCGATATTTCCGCCTATCGCAAGATCTAGAGAGAGCTCCTCATGTCCACCCTGCTGCTCCTGCCCGGCGACGGCATCGGCCCGGAAGTCTGCGCCGAGGTGCGCCGCGTGGCCGCCGCCCTCACCCCGGACCTGAAGGTCGAGGAAGCGCCCTATGGCGGCATGAGCTATGACGCCCACGGCACGCCGCTGCTGGACGAGGTGCGCGATCAGGCCATCGCCAGCGACGCGGTGCTGATGGGCGCCGTCGGCGGTCCGAAATGGGCGGACGCGCCGCGCCATCTGCGCCCGGAAGCGGGCCTCCTGAACCTGCGCAAGGCCATGGACGTCTATGCCAACCTGCGTCCGGCCTATTGCTTCGAGGCCCTGGCCGGCGCGTCCAGCCTGAAGCCGGAGCTGGTCTCGGGCCTGGACATCATGTTCGTCCGCGAACTGGTGGGCGGCGTCTATTTCGGCCAGCCGCGCGGCATCGAGGACCTGCCGGACGGCCAGAAGAAGGGCTTCGACACCGCCGTCTACACGACCAGCGAAATCGAGCGCGTGGGTCGCGTGGCCTTCGAACTGGCGCGCGGCCGGACCAACAAGGTCCACTCGGCCGAGAAGTCGAACGTCATGGAGTCGGGCCTGCTGTGGAAGCAGGTGATCGCCGACCTGCACGCCCGCGAATATCCGGACGTTCAGCTTGAGCATATCCTGGCCGACAACTGCGCCATGCAGCTGGTCCGGGCGCCCAAGCAGTTCGACGTGATCGTCACCGACAACCTGTTCGGCGACATCCTCTCGGACGCCGCCGCCATGCTGACCGGCTCGCTGGGGATGCTGCCCTCGGCCGCGCTCGGCGCGAAGGGCAAGCCGGGTCTCTATGAGCCCATCCACGGCTCGGCCCCCGACATCGCCGGCAAGGCCCTGGCCAACCCGCTGGCCGCCATCCTGTCGTTCGAGATGGCCCTGCGCTGGTCGCTGAACCAGGTCGAGGCCGCCGACGCTCTGCTGGCGGCCGTCAAGGCGGCGCTCGACAGCGGCGCGCGCACCCGGGACCTGGGCGGCTCGCTGACCACCGCCCAGATGGGCGATGCGGTGCTGGCGGCGCTGTAGGCCCCTTCCCTAACAAGCGTTTCAGGCTCTAGGCTCCTCCCAACGACAAGACGGGAGGAGCCCATGATCGCGGGCCTGATGCAGACGACGCCGCTGCTGATCAGCGGCATCTTGACCTACGCCGCCCAGGCGCATGGGTCGCGCGAGATCGTCTCCCGCCAGATCGACGCGCCGCTGTGGCGCTATGACTATGCGAGCTTGGCGCGCCGCTCGGCGCAAGCGGCCCACGCCTTGAAGCGGCTGGGCGTCAAGTCCGGCGACCGGGTCACGTCCCTGGCCTGGAACACCCACCGGCATCTTGAGCTGTTCTACGCCGTCCCTGGGATCGGCGCGGTGCTGCACACCGCCAATCCGCGCCTGTTCGACGACCAGATCATCTATACGATCAACCACGCCGAAAGCGCGATCCTGGTCTTCGAGCACAACTTCCTGGCCCTGGTCGAGCGCATCGCGCCCAAGCTGACCACGGTGAAGACCTTCGTGATGCTGTCCGACCCGGAGCGGACGGAACGCGGCGCGATCGGCGCGGTCTCCTACGAGTCGCTGATCGCCGACGAGCTGGAGGCCTATCCCTGGCCGTCGCTGGACGAGAACGCCGGCGCGTTCCTCTGCTACACCTCGGGCACGACGGGCGACCCGAAGGGGGTGCTTTATTCGCATCGCGCCGTGGTGCTGCACGCCATGGCCGGCGGCCTGAACAGCGCCTTCGGCTTCACGGCCTTCGACGTCGTGATGCCATGTTCGAGCCTCTACCACGCCACCGCCTGGGGCCTGCCGTTCACCGCCCCGATCTGCGGCGCCAAGCTGGTCCTGCCCGCCGACAAGATGGACGGCGCCTCCCTGCACGAGCTGATCCAGGGCGAGGGCGTCACCTTCACCGGCGGGGTGCCCACTATCTGGACGCTTTATCTGGACTGGCTGGAAAAGAACGACCAGCGTCCGGAGAGCTTGAAGCGGGTCGTGATCGGCGGCAGCGCCGTGCCGCGCGCCATGGCCGAAACCTTCAAGCAACGCTACGACGTTCAGACCCTGCAGATCTGGGGAATGACCGAGACCTGTCCGCTCGGCGTGGTCTCCACCCCCACCCCGGCCCTCGCGAGCCTGGGCGAGGCGGCGATGGACGAGGCGCTCTGGACCCGCCAGGGCCGCTTGCAGTTCGGCGTCGAGCTGAAGGTCGAGACCGAGGACGGCGCCGAGGCCCCTCGCGATGGCCACACCTCCGGCGCCTTGCTGGTGCGCGGGCCGTGGGTGGTCAGGCGCTATTTCCGCAAGGACGTCGACGCCGCCCGACCCGACGGCTGGTTCGACACCGGCGACATCGCCACGCTGGACGAGCACGGCTTCATGCGCATCACCGACCGCCAGAAGGACGTGATCAAATCCGGCGGCGAATGGATCAGCTCGATCGACCTGGAGAACGTCGCCGCCGGCTGTCCGGGCGTGAAGATCGCCGCCGTGGTCGGGGTCCCCCATCCCAAGTGGGAGGAACGGCCGCTGCTGGTCATCGAGGCCCACGAGGGCGCGGAAGTCCACAAGGCGATCGTGCTCGACTATCTGGCGCCGCGCATCGTCAAGTGGTGGACGCCCGACGACGTGGTCTTCGCCCGGGTGCCGCTGACCGCCACCGGCAAGATCGACAAGAAGGTGCTCCGCGAAGCTTGGAAGGGGCATCTGACAGGGGCATAGGCCCTCGCCGACGGCCTGGGGCTTCAGGCCCTCGCGCGCCCGAACAACCGCGTCGACAGCCAGCGCCGGACCGGCTCGTCATAGAGCCTGAGGCTGGCATAGGCGATCGTCACGGCGGCGGCCAGCACGCCGGCGCCGACCAGGGCGCCCCTGGCTGCGTCGGGTTTCCCGTCCACCACCCAGCCGGTGTAGATGTAGATCAGCGGATAGTGGGTGATGTAGAGCGGGTAGGACAGCTCGCCGAAGAAGCGGGCGACGCGGACCGAGGGGCCGTCCGCGCGCTGCTCTCCCGCGCCGATGGCCACGATCAGCGGGAACAGCCCGATGATGCAGGCGGCCTCGTAGAGACCATTGATCCAGCGCTGGTCGCCGACGCCGAAGCGCGGCGCGGCCAAGGCCGCGACCAGCAGCAGGCTGGCGATGGCGAAACCGCCGCGCAGGCGGATCCGTCCGCCCAGCCGCATCAACAGCACGCCCGCGAAGAACGGAAACATCACGCGCGTGAGGCCAACCCTCACGCCCTCGGCGTCCAGCGCCCAGCCGCCGATGACGTCGCCGCGCGGGCCCGCGACCAGCATCCAGATCAGCGCCGCGCCCGCCCCGGCCACCACGACGCCCATCGCCCGGTTCGACAGCTTTCGAAGGCCGACGGCGTAAAGGATGTTGGCGATATATTCGTAGAACAGCGACCACTGCGGGCCGTTCAGCGGATAGATCTCCTGCCAGCCTCGGATCTCGGCGGCCGGCGTCATGGGGATCATCAGAAAGCCCAGCGCCAGCACGCCCAGGACCTGCCAAGCCGTGACGCTGGCCAGCTTCGGGAACAGCGACGAATGCTGAAAGCCCAGCAGGGCCGCGCCCAACAGGCCGCCGACCAGGATCATCGGCTGCAGACGCGCCAGACGGCGCGTGTAGAACGCCCAGGCGTTCATGCCGCGCCAGCGGTCGTCATAGGCGTAGGCGATCACGAAGCCCGACAGCAGGAAGAAGAAGTCCACGGCCATGTAGCCGTGGTTGATGATCTGGCGTTCCGGATCTCCGCCGCTCCAGGCCTCGAACAGGTGGAAGACCACCACCATCACGGACGCCACGCCGCGCAGACCGTCCAGAACGACATAGTGCCCCTTGGCGGACCGGTCGGCGTCGGGCGACACGACGGCCTAGATCACCGGCAGGGCGCGGGGCTTCCGGTCCTCGCCGATCGCCACGAAGGTGAAGACGCCCTCGGTCACCTTGTGGGCCTGCTCGGCGTCGCGACGGCGGCGCCAGGCCTCGACCTGCACCTTCAGCGAGGTTCGGCCGGTATGGATCACCTTGGCGAACAGGCTGACCTCGTCGCCGACGAACACCGGGCTGATGAAGGTCATGCCGTCGACGGCGATGGTGGCGCAGCGGCCGGCCGCGCGGTGAAAGGCGATCGAGGCGGCCGCCAAGTCCATCTGCGACAGCAGCCAGCCGCCGAAGATGTCGCCTTCGGGGTTTGTGTCGGACGGCATGGCGATGGCGCGCAGAACCGGCGCCTCGTGCGGCCACTCGGCCCTTTCCCAGGCCTTGGCCAGGGTCTCGGCGCGCTTGCCGGCGGGAACGGTGTCGGTCAAGGCCTCGGACACGCGCTTAGTGGCCGGCGGCGCCTTCATAGACGCCGGGGGCGAGAACTTCGTTCTCGTCGCCCACGCCGGTGGCGGCCACGAAGCGGCGGTCGCAATAGGGGCAGTCGACGAAGCCGGCCGCGCCCATCTCCAGCCACACGCGGGGATGGCCCAGCGCGCCGCCGACGCCATCGCAGGCGATGCGGTGCGAGTGAACCGCGATCGTCTCGGGCGCGGGTCCGGCGATCGTGGTCGGGTCCATGTCGGTCGGCGCGGTGGCGGGGGTCTTGGCCATTTTCGGCGAGTCCTCGAGGAATTCCGAGCGCGGTCTTGGCGCGACCGCGAACGAGGCATACCTATGCGACGCCGGAAGGCGCCGTCAATTGACGCGCGCCTCATCGGGCGCTTCTCCGCCCTACTCTGCCCCTGTCTGGACGATCCATGGACCTGCCCGCCTACGCCATCGAAGCCGAAGGCCTGTACAAGACCTACGCGGCGACCAAGACCTCGCCCGAGAAGCGCGCCCTGAACGGCATCGACCTGAAGATTCCCCGCGGCTCGATCTTCGGCCTGCTGGGGCCCAATGGCGCGGGCAAGTCGACCTTCATCAACATCCTGGCCGGTCTGGTGCGAAAGAGTTCGGGCACGGTGAAGATCTGGGGTCGCGACATCGATCAGCGTCCGCGCGACGCCCGCGCCGCCATCGGCGTCGTGCCCCAGGAACTGGCCGCGGACGTCTTCTTCACGCCGCGCGAGTCGCTGGAGGTGCAGGCGGGCTTCTACGGCGTGCCCAAGAACGAGCGCCGCACCGACGAGCTGCTGAACGCCCTGGGCCTGGGCGATAAGGCCAACGCCTATGTCCGCCAGCTGTCGGGCGGCATGAAGCGGCGCCTGATGGTGGCCAAGGCGATGGTCCACCAGCCGCCGGTTCTGATCCTGGACGAGCCCACCGCCGGCGTCGACGTCGAGCTGCGCCGTCAGCTCTGGCACTACGTCACGGGGTTGAATGACCTTGGCGTCACCATCGTGTTGACCACCCACTACCTGGAGGAAGCCCAGGAACTTTGCGACGAGATCGCCATCGTCAACCGCGGCGAGGTGGTGGCCTGCGAGCCGACCGAGACCCTGCTCAAGCGCATGGACAGCCGCAACGTCGTCGTCACGCCCGAGGAGCCGATGGCCCTCGCGCCCGTCTTGGCCGGCTTCGACACCAAGCCGCGTAACGGCGGCGCCTTCCAGGTCAGCTACCGCACCGGCCAGTCCAGCGTCGAGCAGGTGCTGGCCGCCGTCCGCGCGGCCGGCGTGAAGATCAAGGACATCGCCACCGAGGACCCGGATCTGGAAGACGTCTTCCTGGCCCTGACCTATGGCGACCCGAACGCGGCCGATCCGACCAAGGACTGATCACGCCGCGCGCCGTCACGCCTCCGCTGCGAAGACCGCTTGCCAGCGTCCGTCCGCCGCGCCAGCTTCGCCGCGCGTTCGGCGGTGGCGGGAATTGGCGCGATGCGTTTTCTGGGATGGATCTTGGCGGCCTGTTTGGGCCTCGCGCCCATCGCGCGCGCCGAAACCGTCAGGCCTCTCCCGGTCAAGGTCGTCGTCCTGACCACCTTCGAAATCGGCGCCGACACCGGCGACCAGCCCGGCGAGTTCCAGCTGTGGGTCGAGGGTCTGCCTCTCACCGAAACCCTCGACGTCACGGGCCTGCGCCATCCCGCGCGCTGGTCGGCCAAGGACGGCGTGCTGGGCGTGGTCACCGACATGCGCGCCCGTCCGCGCGAGAGCCTGGCGGCCCTGATCCAGTCGGGTCGTTTCGACTTTTCCAAGACCTACTGGATCGTGGCAGGCATCGCCGGCGTCGACCCCAAGGCCGCCTCGATCGGCAGCGCCGCCTGGGCGCGCTATGTCGTCGACGCCGATCCGATCTACGAGGTCGACGATCGCGAGATCCCATCCGACTGGCCCTATGGCCTGTATGCGCTGGAGACCGACCGGCCGAACGTCAAGGGCTCGGCCGCCGGCTCCTCGGGCATGGTCTGGAAGCTGAATCCCGAGATCGTGGACTGGGCCTATGGCCTGACCGCCGGAACCGCCCTGCCCGACACCGCGCGCCTTGGCGCGTTGCGCGCGCCCTACGCCGCCGACACCGCCGCCGTGAAGCCGCCCTTCGTGCTGAAGGGCGACGTCGTCGGGACCACCCGCTTCTGGCACGGCGAGAAGCGCACCCGCTGGGCCGAGGACTGGGTCAAGCTCTGGACCGACGGCGCGGGAACCTTCGCGATGACCGACTGCGAGGACCAGGGCGTCCTCGACGTGCTGGACCTCTACGCCAAGGCAGGCAAGATCGACTTCAGCCGGGTTCTGGTGCTGCGCACGGCCAGCAACTATTCGCGCCCGCCGACCGGCCAGCCCGCCTTTCCGCGCGCCTTCCATGGCGAGGGCGCGATGGCCGCGTTCGACTCGGCCTATCGTGTGGGCTCGGTCGTGGTCCGCGAACTGTCGGAACACTGGGATCGCTATGGGGCGCGGACGCCCAAGGCCAAGACGTCAGGGAACTAGGGCGAGATGATCGAGAAGACCTTCAAGCTTTCGGCCCAGGGAACCTCGGTGCGCACCGAGGTCCTGGCCGGCTTCACCACCTTCCTGACCATGGCCTATATCGTCATCGTCAACCCGACGATCCTGGGTCAGGCCGGGATGCCGGTGGCGGCGGTGGCGGCGGCCACCTGCCTGGCGGCGGGTTTCGGCAGCATCCTGATGGGGCTGATCGCCAACTATCCGATCGCCCTGGCGCCCGGCATGGGCCTCAACGCCTATTTCACCTTCACCGTCGTCAAGGGCATGGGCGTGCCTTGGGAGACCGCCCTGGGCTGCGTCTTCCTGTCGGGCGTGGCCTTCCTGATCCTGACCGTGGCGGGGATCCGCCAGCTGATCGTCGGCGCGATCCCTCGGCCGCTGTTCTCGGCCGTCGCCGCGGGCGTGGGCCTGTTCATCGCCTTCATCGGCCTGAAGGAGGCCGGCATCATCGTCGCCGACCCCGCCACCACCGTGGCCCTGGGCGACCTGACCCAGCCGAGCGCGTCCCTGGCCTTGCTGGGCCTGGTGGTCATGGGCGGCCTGATGGTCTGGCGGGTGAAGGGCGCGATCCTGATCGGCATCCTGGTCGCCGCGGCCGCCGGCTGGTCCATGGGCCTGGCCAAGGTCGTTCCCGGCGACCACGGCCTTTCGGCCCTGACCGCCACCGCCTTCAAGCTGGATATCCCCGCCGCGCTCAGCCTCGGCGGCGCCAAGGGCCACGGCGGCGGCGCGGCGATGGCCATGACCCTGGCCGAGGTCGTCTTCGTCTTCCTGTTCGTCGACCTGTTCGACAATGTCGGCACCCTGGTCGCGGTGACCAAGAAGGCCGGCCTGGTCCAGCCCGACGGGACGATCCCGCGCCTCAACCGCATCCTGACCGCCGACAGCATCGCCACGATCGGCGGTTCGCTGGTCGGCACCTCCACCGTCGTGAGCTATATCGAGAGCGCCTCGGGCGTCGCCGCCGGCGGCCGCACGGGCCTGACCTCGGTCGTGGTCGGCCTTCTGTTCCTGGCCACCCTGTTCTTCGCGCCCTGGGTCCAGGCCATTCCCGCCGCCGCCACGGCGCCGGCCCTGATCATCGTCGGCTCGCTGATGGTCGGCGCCCTGGCCGATATCGACTGGGAGGATCCGGCCGTCGCCATCCCCGCCTTCCTGACGGCGATCACCATCCCGCTGACCTTCTCGATCGCCAATGGCCTGGCCTTCGGCATCACCGCCTATGCGGGGCTGACCCTGCTGCGCGGCCGCGCCCAGCCGAAGGATTGGCTGCTGTTCGTGCTGGCCGCCCTGTTCGTCGCCCGCTTCATCTACATGGGCAAGGCGTGAAGCCGTTTGCGCAACAGCCGCCTTTCGGCTAAGACCCGCTTCCCGCTCCGGTCTCGAACCAGAGCGGCAGGCACCCGTAGCTCAGCTGGATAGAGCGTTGCCCTCCGAAGGCTGATGTCAAGCGGAACGATTGTGAGAAGGAGGTCGAAAAACACTGGAAATACAGCACTTTGAGAGCACCGAGGTTGGCGCTTTCAACTCTTAGATTTTTCGCGTAAGCACCGCGTAAGCATAATGCACCCGTAGCTCAGCTGGATAGAGCGCCACCCTCCGAAGGTGGAGGCCACACGTTCGAATCGTGTCGGGTGCGCCACGCCCCTCAGGGCTGGCGCAATGGGTTAGAGCGAAGCTCCCCAGTGTCGGCTAAGACGGAAAGATTTCAGGCAGGTTCGTAAGTTCGCGATCAGCGACTTTTTGCTGTCGTGTCTCGTGCCGGTTGGATCACCTTAACGACGCTCAGCGTGCGTTCGTGTCCGTCGCGATCTGGCCAGAGTATTGAGTCACCTTCGCGCAAGCCGATGAGCCCGGCGCCGACAGGAGTGATTACGGAGATCCGGTTCGCAGCAATATCGGCCTCGGCAGGGTAGACAAGTTCGACGGTACGACGGGTGCTGGTTGCCTGATCGACAAACTCGACCGTCGAACGCATGGTCACGACGTCAGGAGGAATGTCCTCGGCGGTGTGAATCCTGGCGCGTTCGATCTCGGCCATCAACAGGCGGCTAACATCTGACTGGCGGGCGTGGGCACGCATTCCGAGATCGGACAGCGCATCGGCTTCGGTGTCGATCATATGAATGGGAGGGCGCGCGGCAGCTTTAACAAGGGTCATCACGAAGGCTCGTAGTGTGAGGGTTGCGAACGCTGGCGAGGCGTGGCGGATCGGGCTATGCCCTTACCCCGAACCCAGCACGCGAACGTCCGGACCCGGGGCTAACAGCCCGACATGAGCTGGCACCCGCGATTGCAGAATCGGACGTGAGCCTTCGACGCTTGCATAACCAAGCGACCATGGGCTGCGGCCCTAGCCCCGTCAATCGCCCCGCGAGCCGCAGAGCGATGTGTTACGTAACGCGGTGAACCCGATTTGGCTGAGAACGGCGAGCACACGGCCTTAGCTGACCAGCATTCTGAGTGCCGCGGAGCTGATCAGCATCAGGAGCAACATGGCGAAGACGTGATCCCACATGCAGAGGCTCGTACGCGAAACTGGCTGTCGCGTGACCAGCGCCACACCAACGAGAACGAGTGCGGATGCAGCAAACATTAAATGCACGAAGAACAGGAAAAGAAAGGGCGGCCGATGATCGAGCGCAAAGGTCGGTGCGCAGAGTAGGAGGATCAATCCGACTTGCCCGCAAAACGCGCGGAGATGTATCCGCGAGCGGCTGTCCTGCTCACGCAACAACCTCATCCACCGGAATCGCGTGACCGCTTCCCACATGGTCGGCGAGTGCCCTATCATTGCTCCAAGGCTCGCCGGTCACGGCCGCGCGAGGCCAATGCAACGAACGGTAGCTCGACCGACATCAGGATGGCGTGTGATCGGGCCAAACCGCGCAAATATTGCGTTAGGGCAGATAGCTTCGTTTAAGGCCTTCGCTTTCAGTCTTTCTCGGCCTGAGATCCTTTAAGTCGACCTTGATCTCCAGCTAGAGGTTCTTTTGGAGCCTCGGTTACCGGCCGATCTTTGGCTTTGTTGATGAGCCGAGACTTCGCGAGCGTGTCGAGCTTCGCCATTATTCCTCGTGTGACTTGGCGGCGCCGAACGAACAACGCCACTAGCGCCACGAGCAAAGCGAAGCGCGCGAGCATGAGGATCCACTCGCCGATATCAGCGTGAAGGCTGTTCAACGCCATGGACGGCGACCAAGGAAGGAGCGCCCGCTTCGTTTCCCCGGGATCAGAACGTAGATGATCCCGAGCGCAAGAAACCAAAGCAAGGCGACCGCGCGCAACGGCGTCGCGGCCGCTGGTATATGATGAGCCGCCACGAGCAGGCCGATCAGGCCTGAGACGCCGATGATCTTAACGGCCGCGGAAAGAATGCTGAGGGGCGACATCCTATAGCACCCTGGGCGAGGTCGGTGCAAAAGCCCTTATCATCCGAAGGAAGCTCAGGCGGCGGCGCGCAGCATGGGTTGACGGGGCGATCACTCCAACGCTCCCTGACGGCCTTCGGCCTGGGCATAGGCGAGCAGAACTGAGGCCTCTGGCGAGAGGGTCTCCGGCCGCCATATTGCGTAGACCGCAGCGTGAGGCTCCGGAGCGCTGATCGGTCGGTAGATGACGCCGGGATAATAAACGCCTAGTGCGCAAGAGCGTGTCAGCGCGATCCCGAACCCCAATCCTACGAGATGCATGAGAGTGTCGCGATGTACCTGGGTTGGAATGATCAACCGTGGCCGGCCTTCGAGTATTGTCGCTATTTCGTTCGCCGTGCGGATGACGCGTGTTTCATTGATCGCCATCAGAAACGTTTCGCATCTGAGTGCTTCGCGATGAAGGGCGTGGTGACCGGCGAGCCGATGACCCTCCGGCAAGGCCACTACGATCGTCTCGTTCCAGCAGTGCTCGGACACGATGGACGCTTTATCCACCCGCTTTTGTATGAAAGCGACGTCAATTGTTCCGCGCGCAACTTGATCGGCGATATCGTCGTCGTCACCCTCGACAAAACGTACATCTATTGCTGGTTCTGTTTTTTGGAGCCGAGCGAGCACGTTTCGAAGCGGGCCATAGCTCAGGGAGGCGTCCAGTCCGATCCGAAGCGATGCCGATGTGCTGCCGCCGGTGAAATGACTGCAAGCGTCGCGCAGGCTATGTGAGAGCCTCTTTTGAGACCCACCGGAAGGGGCGGACAACTTGAGAAAGCGGCGATTGTTGCTTGGCTCAAACGTTATAGGGCGTGTTCCAACTGGGCTGTCCATACGTGAAAAGCCTTCGGCTTTTTCGCTCGCGGGGACCGGCGGTCGGCGCTCCGGGCGAAGCAGCAGGCGTGCTGCAATCAAGAGCACTGCCAAGAAGATGATGAAGACGGACGCGCCAGACATTGGTCATTCCGTGCAATCGAGCGGACGGTCAATCGAAGGCGCGACGTTGATCGAAGTTCGCTTGCTCTCAGGTTGATCGCGGCTGCTCCAATCATGTTTTCGATTTTTTGAGGCGGAGCGTTCCTCCGATCCGCGGTCTTTTGTTGCTTTGCGCCTGTCCCGGCGACTCGCCAGAAACAGCTTTACGCGGAGGTAGATGTTCAACCACAGCAACCCGCCGATTATGAGCAGGAGCATCAGGATGCCTTCTGGATTCATCATTGTGCCTCATCGTGCTCCCCGCAGCAGAACCTGGTGGCTGGCGCGCGGCGGGCGCGGAGACACCGATGATGGATTGGCGGGCGCCACGGTCCATCTCATTGCGTCCGATGCCTCCTCGGAGGGAATGTGGAGAGGTGTCGCCGGGGAGCGCCTCGGTAGCTCGATCTGATCAAAGATGTGGCGACCGAGCACGAGCAAGGCGCTGCCCGCGCTCATGCCGACGAAGCCCAACGCCGCCAGAAGCATCTCAAAGGGCGTGGCTTCATGCAGCGGAAGCACATGGACACGTGCGTACAGGCGGCTCAACGCAAGTGCGGCAATGATCACGCCCAGCAAGCCCGCTAGTCGTAACCCTGCATCCCTTGCATCAGTTGCTGCGATTGGCATGCCGCCCTCCATGGTGGCGGCAATCCAATTAAAGGCACGATCATAAAGATTCGAGATCAGATTTTCGGGCTAGACGTAAAGATGGTGTATATATGCGCCTTACTTCCTAAGTCGGCAGCCGTGAGTTATGCCGCGTCTTTGGCCTCAATTAGTGTGGGCTATAGCCATCCAGTTTTTCGGAAGCGCCGGTAGAGTGTAAGGCATATTACGGCGATGATCGACATAACCGCAGGGTAGCCATAGACGGAATGCAACTCGGGCATATGCTCGAAGTTCATCCCGTAAATGCCAGCCAAGGCAGTCGGCACGGCCAGGATCGCCGCCCATGCCGCCAGTTGGCGGGTGATGGCGCCGGTGCGTTGTTGCTCCATCAGATTGCTGAACTCGAAAACAGAAGTCAGCACCTCGCGGAGACCAGTGTTCATCGTCTCCACCCGCCGCACGTGATCCAGCACATCGCCGAAATAGTGGCGAGCTTCGGCATCGATGCAAGGATGGTTGGTCTGAGCTAACTTACGGGCCACCTCCTCCATGGGTATCAGGATGTGTCCAAAGCGAGTGAGCTGACGCCGAAGCGTGAATATTCGGGCGATCTCGGTTCGACCCAAGAAGGCGTCGAGCGTGTGCTGCTCCATAGCCGAGACTTCCTCTTCGAGCGACTCGACCAGTGGAATGTACCCGTCGACGATGAAATCCAGCACCGCGTGCAACACATAGTCGGTGCCTTGGCCGAGGAGATCTGGCGACTCTTCCAGGTGCTTGCGCAGCGGAAGGTGTGATCGGGTTGAGCCTTGCCGCACCGTGATGATGTGACTGTGACCGAGGAACACGGCGGTCTGTCCGTAGGCAATGACGCCGTCGTCCAGTTGCGCGGTGCGCGCGATCAGGAACAACTGATCGCCGTAGATATCGACCTTCGGCAACTGGCCGTCTTTGAGCGAGTCCTCGACCGCGAGTGGGTGAAGATTGTAGAGGGCCTGTAACGCCATGACGTCCTCCGCGCATGGGTCCGACAAGCCTATCCAAACGAACTCGGAGCGATCCGTCGGGCAATCAACCCGTTCGCCGATGTCGACTTCGCGAACCCGACGACCGTCGCGGTAGAGATACGCTGCGATGACTGGCATCAGTCCTCTTTCCGTATGAGGAGGTGCGGCCCGCGCTTAGTCGCCTGACCTGCAGTCGTCATCGCCATGACCGACGATTGTGTGCGGCTACAGCGCTTGTGACGTGCGGCCGATTGGCTCGCCGTGGCTCTAAGCGGCGCGAACATTTGCGGTCGATGCCGGCTTGGGGAGCACCTCTGGACGGGGCTTGACCTCGCCCGCGGCGGCCGGCGGTAAAATCATGTTCGACCGATTGGATGACTCGACTCGACGTCGCGCGCAGCCAACTCGCGGCGCGTTGCATATCGCGCTGCGAGATCGAGATGAAGTCTCTTGACCGCTACATCTGAAGCGTTGGCCGCTAACTCCAGTTCCTGTGCCGCCCGGCGGGCGAAGTATGCTTCGTCCGATGCCGGATCGACGCTCCTCGCATCGGTGCTCCGGACCGAGGAAGCAGTCTCCGATGGGCTGGCGGGGACGGGCTCTTCTTCACTCGCCATGGCGGCGCAACCAGGCTCGTGCAGCCTCTTCGTCGCCAGCCGCGAAATGACGGGCTTCCATCTTGAGCAGCGGATCGAAGAGGTTGGTGAGGCGACTTATCCAATCGGGCCCGCCGACGAGCGCATATCGCTCGATATGGCGTAACAGCCCGATCTTCAGTTCGAGCAGCCTCGTATCAACGAGCAGCGACGGCTCGAAGCCGTCGTAGTGACGTACGATGCCGAGGAGGCGGCGACCGCCCCCGCCGCTGAACGCGGCCGAAAGCCTCTCGGCGAGATTGCGCGCATCCGCGCTGGTGATGCGGCCGTCGATCTCGAAGGTGAAAATATCGGAATCACCGTTCTCCAAGACGCGCAGGCTTTCAGGATGCGCGCAATCGACGTCACCGCGGACCCAGGCGAGGGCGTGCTCCCGACGATCGGGCGTATAGGACTGATACCTGACATAGGGCAGCAAGGCGCTTTCGATCCGGGCGGCGTTACGGATCCAAGCCTGGTCGCTGACGATAGCGATCCGTCCGAATTGCCTGAGCCGTGTCAAGTAGTGGAAGGCATTGCCAAGATCGCTACGCCACGCCTCCGAGGACATGCCCTTGAAGTTGCGGACTTCCACGAAGACATGGACGGTGTCGCCGCGCTCAAGCGCCGTATCAAGCTGCCGCATGGCGGTTTCGACGTCAGCTTTCTCGATACGGCCGTCGGTGGCCAACTCGATGACAGTTTCATTCTGATTTTCGGCCATGATCTGGTCCTTGCGGATTGTCGGATTGATCCGGTTGTTCAGCGTCAGCTATGACGTGTCTCGGCGGCCTCCAGGCCGGACAAGCGGTATCCGACCTGCAATTCCGTCAGGAGGTGCTGGGGCTGCGACGGCTCCTCTTCGAGCTTTTGCCTGAGCTGCGCCATGTAGATGCGGAGGTAATGGGCGCGTTCCGAGTATCCGGGACCCCACACCTCCATAAGCAGTTGGCGGTGGGTTAGCACCTTGCCGTGTCCACGGACCAACGCCGTCAGAAGTCGAAACTCGTTGGGCGTGAGATGGACGGGTATGCCCGCGCGCGCAACTTCGTGCGTGGCAAGATTGATGGTGACCGACCCGAACTTGGCTACGGGCGACGCTGCGCCGCCGTTCGATACGGTGCCGGCGCGCCGCAGTTGTGCCCGCACGCGCGCCAGGAGTTCGGGCACGCCAAACGGCTTGACCAGATAGTCGTCGGCGCCGGCGTCAAGCGCCTCCACCTTTTCGGTTTCCTGCTCGCGCGCGGAGAGTACGAGAACGGGCGCTGACATCCAGCCGCGCACTTCCCGGATCAGCGTCTTGCCGTCGCCGTCGGGTAGTCCGAGATCGACGATCATCAGGTCGGGCTTGCGACTCCCCGCATTCAACCGCGCTTCTTCGGCCGTGGCCGTCTCGAAGACATTCATGCCCTCTTTTTCCAGCGCCATGCGGATAAAGCGCCGAATATCGGCTTCGTCTTCAACGATCAGAATGCGCGGCTTGATCATGGATCGGTTCACTTTCGATCGCAGGCGGCGTCCCAAGCGGCAGTCGTATCTCGAACGCGGCTCCGTTTGGTTTGCGCTGTTCCGCTCGGATGCTTCCGCCGTGAGCCGTGATGATACTGCGGCAGAGCGCGAGCCCCAATCCAACGCCGGCGACCGACGACTCCTTCTGCCCGCGCGCGAACGGCTCGAAGAGCGTTTCTGGATCCCGCACGGGGAGCCCGGGGCCATTATCTTCAACGATAAGATACATGGTGTCCGCCGTAGCACCGGCCCGAACGTTTATCGTGCTATCGCGCGGCGTATACTTGGCGGCGTTGTCGAACAGATTGATCAGAACGCGCTCGATGAGCGTGGCATCGGCCTCTATGAGCGGAAGATCGGCCGGAAGATTGGTTCGAACCTTGCGAGGTTCGACGATCGCGCGCGATTGTAACACGGCGCTGCCGACGATCTCGCTCAAGGAATTCCATTCCTTGTTGAGCCTCACGCCCTCGCTTTGCATGCGTGCCAGGTCGAGCAGGTTGGCAACGAGGCGCTTGAGCTCGTCGGCCTGAACCCGTATTGAGCGCGCTAGGTCACTGCGATCTTCGACTGGAAGCTCTTTGCGATGCTCGAGCGTCTCGGCCAGGCCGCGGATCGCGGTCAGCGGCGTCTTGAGGTCGTGCGATACGGCCGACAGCAGCGCATTGCGGAGCTTCTCACCCTCCATCCGGACCAAGGTTTCCTGTGCGACTTCCATGAAGTGGATGCGCTCGAGCGTGAGGCCAATGGTCGAGCAGCAGGCATCAAGCAGACGGCGATCGTCCGGATCGTCGGGCAGCGGCGCACCGACCGGCACAACCGCCAGCACTCCGCGCATGGCCATCGACGCTTTCAAGGGAAGGTACAGGGCGTGGGCGGCGCTCAAGGTCTGAGTGCCGAGGCCCGCTTGCTGTCCATGATCGAAAGCCCATTGTGCGGTCGATGTATCGACAAGGCCGGGGTCCTCGGTAGGCATCAAGCGCTCGTTCTTGTCCGGAACCAGAAGGATGATCCGCGCTTCGAACAGTGGTGTCAGCGCTTCCCGGCAAATCGCGACAACTTGGTCTATCTTGATCGCGCTTGAGAGGTCGCGGGCGATCCTGGCCAAGGCCGACGCCCTTCGTTCTCCGGCACGGGCTACGCGAGCTTCCGATCGGAGCCGCGCCGCGAGTTGGCTGATCACGACTGCGACTACCAACATAAGCGCGAAAGTGAATATGTATTGCGTGTCGGTGACCGCGAAGGAGAGCTTCGGCTCGACGAAGAAGAAGTCAAAGCAGCCGACCGAAAGCAGGGACGCCCACGCCCCGGCGAGGCGGCCGAGTCGCAAGGCGATGAACACGGTCGTCACCAGGAAAAGCATGACGACGTTGGAAAGATCGAAAAAGCCTACGAGCTGGGAGGCGAGGAAGGTCGCCGCGCCGCATGCGAGCGTGGCGATGCCAAGCGCCGCGATCTGCGTCTGCGGCTCCTCCGGTATCCAGCGAACTCGGCGGGTCGCCCGGACTTCGTCAACGCTCAGCAGCAGGAGCCCAATTTCCGGATTGGCGCGGGCAAGCCGTTCCTGCAATCGACGTTTAAACGTAAATATGCGTCGGCGAGCTGTGTTTCCGATGATGAGCTTGGTGGCGTTGCGCTTTCGAGCGTAGTCGAGGATCGCCTCGGTAATGTCTTGGCCAGGGACATTTGCAAACTCCGCGCCGGCTGATTGGGCCGTCTTGGCGATGACGAGCAGCGCCTCGCGGGATCGCGCGTCATTATTTTGATAGGGCTGATCGACGTGGACGACGATCCATTTGGCCTGAAGCCGCTGGGCGAGGCGCCCGGCTTCACGGACGAGCTTTTCCTGGGACCGATCCGCGCTGACGCAGACCATGAGCAATTCCTGCGTTGGCCAGACCGTCTTGATCGCGTGCGAGACGCGGTAGGTCCGGACATCGGCGTTGACCCGGTCGGCGACGCGGCGGAGCGCAAGCTCGCGTAGCGCGATCAGATTGCCGCGGCGGAAGAAGTTCTGACGCGCGCGCTCGATTGACACGGGCAAGTAGACCTTGCCGGCGTTCATGCGGGCGAGCAGATCGTCCGGCGGCAGGTCGACCAGCACGACATCGGTCGCGGAATCGAAAATGCGATCGGGAACGGTTTCACGGACGCGAATGCCGATAATGCCGCCGACGATGTCGTTGAGGCTGTCGAGGTGCTGTACGTTGAGCGCGGTGTAGACGTCGACGCCGGCGTCGAGCAGCTCTTCGACATCTTGCCACCGCTTGGCATGGCGGCTGCCGGCGACGTTGGTGTGGGCAAGCTCGTCGACCACCAGCAGCTTGTAGTCGGACGCCAGGGCGCCATCGAGATCGAACTCGGTGACAGGCCTGCCATTACCCGGCAACGTCTTGCGCGGGAGAATGGCAAAGCCGTCGATTAGCGCCTCGGTTTCCTTGCGGCCGTGCGTCTCGACGATGCCGATTCCGACGCGCACGCCCTCAGCCTGAGCCTGCCGCGCCGCTTGAAGCATCGCAAAGGTCTTCCCCACCCCAGCGCAGGCCCCGAAGAAAATCTTGAGCTGTCCGCGTTTGGAGTGCTCTGCGTTACCTCTTACGGCCTCCAGAAGAGCGTCCGGATCAGGTCGCTGATCGTTCATCGTCTACTGCCTCACGCCAGTGCCGAACGCCGTTCGTCTAAAAGAACGGCGTGAGCACGAGGTCGATGAGCTTTATACCTATAAATGGTACGATAATCCCGCCTAATCCGTAGATGAGCAGGTTCCGACCGAGAAGCCGCGCCGCCGGTTCGGCGCGATACTTCACCCCGCGTAGGGCGAGCGGGATTAGCACGACGATGATCAGCGCGTTGAAGATGACCGCAGAGAGAATCGCCGAGGCTGGGCTGTGCAGTCCCATCACGTTGAGCGCGGCCAGCGGCGGATAGGTCGCGACGAAGGCGGCGGGAATGATCGCGAAATACTTGGCCAGGTCGTTTGCGACGCTAAAGGTCGTGAGCGCGCCGCGCGTCATGATCATCTGCTTGCCGACTTCGACGACGCGCAGCAGCTTGGTTGGGTTGCTGTCGAGATCGACCATATTGCCGGCTTCCTTGGCCGCCTGCGTGCCGCTGTTCATCGCGACGGCGACATCGGCTTGGGCGAGCGCGGGCGCGTCGTTGGTGCCGTCGCCGGTCATCGCGACGAGCCGTCCCTCAGCCTGGTACTGGCGAATAAGACGGAGCTTGTCCTCTGGAGTCGCCTCAGCCAAGTAATCGTCGACGCCGGCTTCGGCCGCGATGGTCGCTGCCGTCAACTGGTTGTCGCCGGTGATCATCACGGTCTTGATGCCCATCGCGCGAAGCTCGGCGAAGCGCTCCTTGATCCCGCCTTTGATGATGTCCTTGAGCTCGATCACGCCCAGGACATTGGTTCCGTCGCTAACGACGAGCGGTGTGCTGCCGCGGCGAGAAACTTCTTCGACGGTCGTGGTCACTTCCTTGGGGAAGACACCGCCCATCGCCTCGACATGGGCGCGGATCGCACTGGCCGCACCCTTCCGGATCTGGCGGCCGTCGATGTTGATGCCGCTCATTCGGGTTTGCGCGGTGAAACCGATTGTCTCCGCGCCCCGGAGCTCGCGGCCGCGGATGCCGAAAGCGTTTTTGGCCAGGATCACGATAGAGCGCCCTTCGGGCGTCTCGTCGGCAAGGGATGCGAGCTGCGCCGCGTCGGCCAGCGCGGGCTCTTTGATGCCGGGCGCGGGATGGAACTTCGTCGCCTCGCGATTGCCGAGCGTGATCGTGCCGGTCTTGTCGAGGAGGAGGACGTCGACATCGCCCGCCGCCTCGATCGCGCGGCCAGAGGTGGCCAGCACATTGGCCTTCATCATCCGGCTCATACCGGCGATGCCCACGGCCGAGAGCAGTGCTCCGATCGTCGTCGGGATGAGGCAAACGAGAAGCGCAATGAGCACCGTGATCGTCACCACCGTGCCCGAGCCGTTGATGATCGTGCTGAAGCTAGAGAACGGCAGGAGGGTGACGCAGACGAGGAGGAAGATGATCGTGAGTGCGACCAATAGGATCGTCAGTGCGATCTCGTTGGGTGTCTTGCCACGCTTAGCGCCTTCGACCATCGCGATCATGCGATCGAGGAAGGCCTCGCCCGGCTTGGCAGTGACCTCGACAACAATCCAGTCCGAAAGCACGCGTGTGCCGCCCGTCACGGATGCGAAATCGCCTCCTGCCTCGCGGATGACGGGGGCGGACTCGCCGGTGATTGCGGACTCATCCACCGAAGCTGCGCCTTGCAGCACTTCGCCGTCGGCCGGGATGATCTCGCCGGCCTCGACAAGCACGTATGCTCCCACACCCAATTCGTCGCTCGCCTGAGGCCAGGATTCGGCGTCACGTCGCGGCTCCTTGAGCATCCGGGCGAGAACGCGCTGGCGGGTGGCGCGCAGCGCATCGGCCTGCGCCTTGCCGCGCCCTTCCGCCATGGCCTCGGCAGCGTTGGCGAAAAGGACCGTGAACCAAAGCCATGCGGCGATCGCGAAGATGAAGGGAGCAGACGCCTCGCCCTTGCCGGTGACGGCCTGAATGAAAAGCAAAGTTGTGACGATGCTGCCGAGAAACACGACGAACATCACCGGGTTCTTGATCTGAACGCGCGGCGACAGCTTCTTGAAGGCTTCCGCGGCCACTGAGGCCCACGGCACTTGCTTGACGTTTCCGCCGAGGACGGCGGCGCTCTGCGCCGTAGGGGTCTCTAGATCGGACATGATGCCACCTCAGTTTTATTGGGCAGCCGGACGGGCCGGCGCGGCAGCCGCGTCGAGCGCGAGATTGAGTGCAAGGACATTGACGCGTGGATCGCCGAACAGACCGAACTGCGGTCGATCGACATTCTCATTGATCAGCGCCAGGACGCGGTCCACGGCCAGCCCTCGGGCGCGAGCGACCCGCTGCGCCTGGATGTTGGCGTTGGCGATCGAGATATGCGGGTCGAGACCTGAGCCGGACGCGGTCACCGCGTCGACCGGAACGGCGGCGTTGGCCGCCAGTCCGTTTTCCTGACGGTAGGCGATGGCGCGCTCTTCGACCGCGGTGAGGAGCTTCTTGCTGAGAACACCCTGGTTGCTCGCGGCGCTGGCTCCAGCGTTATACGGCTGGTCGACCGTCTTGGAGGAGTCCTGCGGGTCGGGACCCGACGTGGCGCTTGGCCGACTATGGAAATATTCCGGACTGGCGAAATATTGTCCGATCTGGCGAGACCCGATGGCCTGCCCGTTTCTCTCGATCAGGCTTCCCTGAGCCTGGCTCGGGAAGAGCAGATTGGCGACGCCGGTCGTCGCCAGCGGATAGGCCAGACCTGTCACGACCATGAACAGCAGGGCTGAAACAAGCACCGGCCGGGCGATGCCCTTGAAGGCGGAGGCGGCAGAGAGGTCGGCGGATGTCGATTGATCGTTGTGCATGGCGATGTCCTCAGAATGTCGTGCCAGACAGCATCAGCAGATGCTCGACGATCGGGCCGAGCGCGAGCGCGGGGAGGAAGGTCAGACCCCCGACCACTAGCACCACGAACACGAGAAGCCCTGTGAACAGCGGCGTTGCGGTCGAGAGCGTCCCTGGGCCGGCCGGCACCGTCGTCTTCGCCGCCATCACGCCCGCGACCGCCAGCATCGGCAGCAAGGTCAGATAGCGCCCGACCAGCATCGCAAGCCCAATGGTTGTGTTGAAGAAGGGCGTGTTGGCGTTGAAGCCGGCGAAAGCCGAACCGTTGTTGGCGGTGCCCGAGGTATAGGCGTAGAGCACTTCGCTGAAACCGTGGGGCCCCATGTTGGCCAGACTGTCGACGGTTGAGGGCATGACGCATGCGAGCGCCGTGAAACCGAGGATGCTGAAGGCATGGGCGAGAACAGCCAGCATCACGAGCTTCATCTCGCGCGCCTCGACCTTCTTGCCGAGGAATTCGGGCGTTCGCCCGATCATCATGCCAACCAGGAAGACGGTCAGAATTGCATAGGTGACGAGATTAATGAGGCCGACGCCATCGCCGCCGAACACGTTATTGAGCATCATCTGGGCGATCGGGACGAGGCCGCCAAGCGGCGTCAGCGAGGCGTGCATCGAGTCGACCGATCCTGTCGTCGCCGCCGTCGTGGTAGTCACGAAAAGGCTGGTCTGCGCGATGCCGAAGCGAAGTTCCTTACCCTCCATGTTGCCGCCGCCGAGCGTTGCGGTCTGCGCCTGATCAATTCCCAGCGGCGAGAGCATCGGATTGCCCGCATGCTCGGCGCCGTAGACCAGCGCTAGGAAGCCGAGGAACATGACGAAGAAGGCGGCGAAGAACGACCAACCCTGCTTGCGGTTGGCGATCATCGATCCGAAGACGTAGGTCAGGGCCGACGGGATCAACAACATGCTCAGGATGTGCAGCGTGTTGGTGAGCGGTGTCGGGTTTTCAAACGGATGCGCGGCGTTCATGCCGAAGAAGCCACCGCCGTTGGTGCCGATGTGCTTGATGGTCTCGAGACTGGCCACCGGCCCGATGATGAGCTGCTGGCGAGCGCCTTCGAGCGTCGTGACCACCGTGTCGGCCGTCAGCGTCTGCGGCATGCCCTGCCACACATAGATGAGCGCCAAGACGAAGCAGACCGGGAGCAGCAGGCGGTAGGTGACGCGCGTGAAGTCGACCCAATAATTGCCGATGTCGCCGGCGCTCTTGCGGCTAAGGCCCCGGATGAAGCCGCCCGCGGCGGCAACGCCCGTCGCGGCGCTGACGGTCATCAGGAAGGTGATGACCGCCATCTGCGACAGGTTCGAGAGGCTCGTCTCGCCAGAATAGGCCTGCCAGTTGGTATTGGTGATGAACGAGGCGACGGTGTTGAACGCGAGGTCGGGTGTCTGCGAAGAGCGACCGAGCGAATCGCCGGGCAGAAGTTGCTGGATGCGCAAAATCAGGTAGCCGAGCAGCATCATGGCGGCGTTGCTGAGGAGCAGCACCGCGCCATAGCGTTTCCAGGACATTGCCTCGGCGGGATCGACGCCCAGCAACCGGTAGGTGCCGCGCTCGATAATATTGTGTCCAGGCGCGGTGAAGATGCGCGTGAGCCACGGGCCAGCCACAAAGACGAGGCCCGTCATTATCGCCAAAATGACGATGAATTGATTCAGATCGTATCCCATCAGAGCCCCCTCAAATTCGATCGAGGGCCACGATGAACCCTGCTGTGATTGCGAAGAATCCGAGCGTTACCGCTACGAAGATGAGGTCGCCCATATTTGCCACCTGCCGGTTAGAATGGATGGTTGACGCTCAGAAGCGCTCGGGCTTCATGAGGGCGTAGAAAAGGTAGATGAAGAGGCCGACCGCGCAGGCGCCGGCCAGAACAATCATGAGGGTTGCGGTCACGAGGGTTCTCCAAACAGCGCGACGACGCCGAGCGATCGTCTCTTCGTGCGCGAGCGCGGACGCACGCGGCTCAGTAGACGCGCAGATCTCGGGTCCTCGGCCAGAAAGTTGCTGAGCATTTTGGCTGCAGCTCCAGTTTAGTGTCAGTCTCCGGGACGCCTTTAAGACGTTGCACGTAAAGGCGGCGCTGAGTTTTTACGCCCGTGTATAAGGATGGCGTAAGGAAGCATGTCACAGCCACCGCCCGCGACGTTTCTTGGCCGACGATGAATAGATGAATGCGAGTGAAGTGGAGTACGCTCTGGAACTGGCGAATGAGGGCTGCGTTTTACGCGGTCTTTGCGGTCGGCCCTCGAAACTCTACGTGATCCTTATGTCAAGCGGGGTAAGCAGCGTCCTATAGCATCGCGTTCGGTTCGACGCGTTCCAATTACAGGTAACGCCGAGATGCGCTGTAGCTTCCATCCCCATCGACATTGCTGCATAGCCCGGCCCTTCTGGCGGTGAAGGCCTTTGAGCTAGAGCTTAGGCACATACGATACGTTTTGACGGCCGCCCGGTTCGGAAGCTTTCGCAAGGCATCCTCATGCCTTGGCGTGCGGGAGTCGACGATCAGTCGGCAGGTCAGAAATTTGGAAGACGGGTTAGGCTCTAGCTTATTTCTTCGCAAAAGGTCCGGCGTTTCGCTAACGCAAGCTGGCTCTATTTTTGTCGAGCATGCCCAAGCCGCGCTGAACGAGATTGATCGTGCGGTAGGCGATGTCGGCACGATCGGCCGCGGCAGGTCCGGTACGGTTCGCGTCGGCCTGTCATCTCCGCTCGCAACCGGGTTCCTCGGGGAGCTGCTTATTCGCTTTTGTCGGCAACATGAAGCAGTGCAGCTTGAGTTTGTGGAAGGCACACATACACAGCTCTTCGAGGACTTAGAGCGCGGCAACCTCGATATCGCGTTCATGGCTGCGCCGCTTGACACTGGCGGCCTCGCCACCAAACGGTTGTGGACGGAGGATGTGTTTGTCGTCTTGTCGGAGAATGATGCACTCACGAAAAAGAGCGAAATCGCGTGGAGTGACATCAGGCTGAAGCAGTTTCTGGTGACCGAAGCTACGCCGGGACGCGAGATCGAAGCGTTCGTTTTCCGGCACCTCTCCTCCATTGGATATTCGCCACGGATACAGCGTGACCGCGTCTCGTCACAGACCCTGATGCAGTTGGTTGCGATCGGCAGAGGCATCTCGATAACGAGCCAATCGGTCGCGGAGACGTCGTTCCCCGGCATCACCTATCGGAAGCTCGAAGGTTGCGCGGTGCCGTTCTCGGCGGTTTGGTCGACCGAGAACGATAACCCGCCCTTTCGTCGGCTGCTGAGCTTGACGGCCGGGCAAGCCGCTACCGCATAGTGGTCGAAGTCGCCCGTGCTGAGGGTCTTTACCGTCAAGGCGGTCTAAGCCGCGTCAAACAGTGCTGACGCTTCTCAAATATATATACAATCCTTACGGCCCAACGTCAGATAAAGCGCCGACTTTATACGCGTAAAATTAGTGCTTCGCTGCATCTGCCCAATCAAATGGGGATGCATATATGCCCGTACGTGCTGATTTCTCTGCTATTCGCAAGTCGACCCCGCGACACAAACGGTGGTTGACGTCGCCCTCGACTTTGGCGCTTGGAGTGGCGTGCGCTACGCTCTTCGGCGCGAGCGCGGCATATGCAGATCCGGTTCCGGCACCGAGTTTTGCTGGCCCCCTCGTCCCTAATCCTGACGCCATCGCGCTTGAGGCAGGGCCGTTCGGTCAGGTTCTGGTGTCGGGCCAAGTGACGGGCATTGGCGTCGCGCAGACTAATGCAACGCACGCCGGCGGCATCGGCAACCGCGATGGCTTCGTCGATATCAGCAACGCGCAAGTCCAGTTTCAAACGACCCGGGGCCCGCTACAGTTCTATGTTCAGACGGGCATTTACTCCATCCCTTCGCTGGGTACGTCTTACCTGAAGGCAACCGAAGCGACGGAACAGCTTTTTGGTCCGGTTCCGGTGGCGTACGCGAAAGCGGTGATATCGCCCGAACTATCCGTGTCTGCCGGATTACTGCCGACGATGGTCGGCGCGGAGTCGACGTTCACCTTCCAAAACGTCAATATCGAGCGCGGCTTGCTGTGGAATCAGGAGCCGGCCATCAGCCGCGGCGTCCAAGTGAACTACGCCAAGGGAGCCGTCAGTGCGGCGGTCTCGCTTAACGACGGCTACTTTTCGGGAAAGCTGAACTGGCTCTCGGGCACGCTTTCCTACGCGTTTGATTCCTCGAATTCGCTGAGCTTCGTCGGCGCTGGCGCGCTATCGCGTAATGACAAATCCTCCTTCGCGACGCCTTTGGCGCAGAACAATAGCAGCATTTTCAATCTCATTTACACCCATACGAGCGGTCCGCTCACGCTGACGCCGTATCTCCAATACAGCCACGTTGGCCGCGATGATCAGCTCGGCATCAATCGTTCCGCAGATACCTACGGCGGGGCGCTGCTCGTTAAATACGCGATCGACAAGGAGTGGTCGCTCGGCGCGCGGGCTGAGTATCTGAAGACTAGCGGGGGAAGATGCGGATGGGATGCGTCGTGTGCGCCAACGAACTTGCTTTATGGTCCCGGAAGCAGTGCCTGGTCGCTGACCTTCACGCCGACTTATCAGAAAGGCATATTCTTCGCGCGAGGAGAGGTGTCGTACACCCGGATCGGGAACCTCGAGGCGGGCTTTGGCTTCGGTCGTGACTTCGATCGACGCGATCAGGTGCGCGCGCTGATCGAGACAGGCATACTTTTTTGAAGGCCGCACCGCGCTATCGCGCACGTGCGAGCTGATCGATGGGACCCGCGAACGCATAGTTGGCGCGATGGTGGCAGCGAGCATTCATGATGCCGCATCTAGACGCGGAGTCGCGCCTGACGCTTCGACGCTTCGCTACAAAACTCTGCGTCTCCTCTATTATTGGGCTATACGGCCGGCCGCATTATTTCCCAATGGTGTCGCTCGTACTCTCGCTTTACTCGATCTGTAGCGCCGTCTTTGCGATCACGCTCGGTGAGAAATTCCTGAGGCGTGATGGGTTCAACCATTGGGACGAGGCGCTGTGGCTGCTTTTGGTTAGCACCGCCGTTCGCGTCATATACGGAATATACTGACGGGGTCGCCCCGTCAGTCCGGAGCGGACTTCCTGGCAGCTGCGAACGCGCGATCGGTCGCGATGAAACGCTGCAACATCGGCGCTATGAGCTTGACCGGATCTGAAATGGTTCGTCCCTGTTCGCGGCCTAGTATCTCCGCATACAGCACCAGGTCACGATGCAGAGAGGCCGGCAGTTCGAGCGACACTTTGACGGCTTTGTCTTCTAAGAGCGCACCTAGTTTCAGCTTCGCCATGATCAGCCTCTATACGGTTCGAGTACGAGATCACGTGTCACGATCACGCGGACCGGGAAACCCGGCCGAATGGTGAGCGTGGGAGCGACGTTGAGCTGGCGGCGCACGATCTGCTGACCAGCATCGTTTATGGTATCCTGGCCGCCGTTGCGGATGGCTCGGAGCAGCCGATCTTGATCATCGACCGCAAGTTCAGCACCGACGTTGAGGAGCGTGGATAGACCAGCGGCCTTCGCAAGATCCCACCAGTGGTAGTCCACGCCGTCTTGAAGGCCGGCAAACCCTTGGGAGTCTGCGCCAGGTTGGCGCTCTAGCACGATCGAGCGGCCGTTCGGAAAAATCAGCCGGTTCCAGACCAAGAGCACGCGGCTCTGTCCGAATTGCACGTTGTTGTCGTACTGTCCCACGACGCGCGTGCCCTGCGGGACGAGAAGGACGCGCCCAGTCGGGCTGTCGTAGATGTTCTCGGTGACCTGCGCGGTGATCTGCCCGGGCAGATCGGAACGAATTCCGGTGATGAGCGCGGCCGAGATGACGGCGCCGGCTTGCAGAACGTTCGGCGACGGCGGCGCGACGACTCGATCGGGCGCTACCGTCCTGCGATCGGCCGCCGCATTGAGGAAGGCGTTCTGGCGGTCTTGGGCTGAAGGGGTAGCTGGCGGTGGCGCGAGCCCGAGGCTGGCGAGGTCCGGCGTCGGCGGAGGCACGAGGGCCGGCGTCGTTACGGGCGCTCCGGCGCGGGTCTCCGACCCGGAAAACAGCCGACTGGTCCGTGCAGTCTCGATTTCCTGAAGGCGCCGCTGCTCTTCCTGGCTAAGCCCGGGGTTCGGCGTCGCGATGCCAGGGGCCGGAACTGGCTGTCCGCCGCTCGGTGCGCTGAGCATCGGCCGGCCGAGATCGCCGGGCAGCGGCGGACCGAGCCGAGGAACGCCGCTGTAATCGCGCGGCAGGCCCGCAAGCCCGTCGGCCGTCGAGCGGTTCTCGGTCGAATAGAGTTCATCGTTTGGCCGACCACTGTCGCGGGTCTGAAGCGCATAGATCAGGGCGCCGCCGAGCCCGAGGCTGGCGATCAAGCCCACACCTGCCAGGACCCTGCGCGACAGCCGGGTGACGCGCGGCGGCTCGGCGCGAAGCCGCATCGGCGCAGGGCTGACGGACTCGCCAGTCAAAGGCAGTGCATCGTCGGCCGGCATGTCCTCATTTCGGGGCGGGTTCTCGCTCACGAGGTTGGCCTCCCGTCGGTTCGGGTGATGCGAACGCGGCGTTGCCGATCGCCCGAACCGAAGCGAAGTTCTGCGGCGGCGAAGAGACGGTCGACGATCATGTGGTGCCCGCGCACCCGGTAGTTCACCAGCTCCGAGGTATCGCCTTCCGCGCCGACGACGAAGAGCGGAGGCATTTCGCCCTGACCGATGCCGCGCGGAAACTCGATAAAGACCTGGCGGCCATCATCGAAAGCGCGCAAGGGACGCCAAGGGGCGCGATCACCTTCGATTGCGTAGCGGAAGTTGACGTTGGCGAGATCAACACCGCTCGCCACAGGCTGGGCTGCTTGGGCCTCGGCGTTCTGTCGGCGCAGCGCAATGAGCTGATCCTGCGGATATTGCCAGGAGACCGACGCCATATAGGTTCGCTCGGTCGAGCGAAGCTCCATGTGGTAGGTTCGCATGTTGGTGTTGATGACGAGGTTGGTCATCAGTTCCGCGCGGGTCGGCTTTACCAGGATATGGATTTGGCGCGTCGCGCCCGCCCCGCTCTCGGTGTCACCGATGATCCAGCGCACGGTGTCGCCCGCGGCGACGGGACCGGAGCCCACGAGCTGCTCGCCCGGCTGCAACGCGATATCCGTAATCTGACCGACGGCGGTATAGACCTGATAGAGCGCGCCCTGGGTGAAGGGATAGACTTGCATCGAATTTATGAAGCCATCGCGCACCGGCTGAATGCGCGCGGCGGCGTTGGCCTGATTTACCCGCGCCGTCGGATCGGTGGGTTCGGGCGTACGCGGCGATGGCTCGACCCGCTGCAATTGACCGGGCAGCGGTAGCGGTCGCGGCAGCTCGACCACAGTGACGGGCGCAGGCGGATCGAGCGCCTGCACGGCGGGAGCCGCGTTGTCGTAGGAAATCTCGGGCGGCGGCGTGGTGGTGGCGCAGCCTGCGAGGGCGGTCGTTGCCAGCAGGACCGCCGGAATTGCGATTCTGCGTAGAGCCGGAAATGCGAGACTGTGTGAAGCCGGGTTTCCGGCTTTACGGAAAGACGGCTTCATTGCCCAAGCTCCCGTGACCAATTTATTGCGTTGACGTAGATGCCGAGCGGGTTCGCCCGGAGGCGATCGGCGTTGCGGGGGATCTGGACCACGATCGTCAGGATCGCGGTCCAGCGCGTGGTCTCGGCGAGTTGGCCGTTTTCGTAGCGGCGCTCGACCCAGGCAACGCGAAAGCTGTCGGGTGACGCGCGAATGACGCTGGAGACGTCGACGGCGATCTGCTGGCGGCCTACCTTTGCGAACGGGTCGTTCGACCGCGCGTAGTCGTTCAGGGCCGCAGCGCCGCGATCGGTCGTGAAATCGTAAGCTCGCAGCCAGTTTTGGCGGACGATGATGGCGTCTGCGGGAATCGATCGGACCTGCTCGATGAAGCGCGCGAGGTGAAAGGCGATTTGCGGATCGGTCGGACGATAGTCCGCCTGAGCGGGGGCGACCGCTTGCGCTTGGCCGAGCCGGTCGACTTGGACCACCCAGGGCACGATGGTCCCGCGGGCTGACTGTACGACGAGCGCGGTGGCGAATCCGGCTGACAGGAGCAACGAGCCAAACGCCATCAATCGCCAATTTTTGGCCTGGATGCGTGATGCGCCGATGCGCTCGTCCCAAACTTGGGCGGCGCGCTGATAAGGCGTCTCCGGCTCGGGGGCCTTGCCGTAATGGGTAGAGGGTCGTTTGAACATCAGCGATCGCCTTCGGACAGGTTGACGGACGAGCCACCGCCATGTGCGTCGCCTGAGCGAACGGCATGGGCTGTGGCCTGTGCGGCGTGGGTCATGTGTTGGGAGCGCCGCATGCGTTGCGCCCAGGCCGGAGCGCCGCCAGCGCTCGCGGGCGCTGCTTCGTCGCCGGCGGCATCACCGCCGATCGAGCCCATGGTGGAAGTTCCGCCTGTGGCTTCGAATGCCGCCTTGCCGCCAGCGCTGAAGCTGGAACCCATGCTTTCGGCAGCGCGCGACGCGGCACGGCGCAGCGGCGACACGGCGGCGCTGCCGCCGGCGCGGGCGACCCCGCCGAGCCCGGAAGCGACGCCGGCTGCACCGGACTGTCCGGCTGCGCCAAGGCTATATGCGGTCGCGGCGCTGTATTT